>JACKAK010000003.1:0-300000 GCA_020635115.1 Halobacteriovoraceae bacterium
TCTTTTGATAGAATTTTCTCAAAATTTTTACCATAAATAATGGGGACGATTTCATCATCAAATTTACCTTCATTCTGCGCAGTGATGGCCTTATGATGAGATGAATTTGCAAAATCATCTTGTTGTAATCTCGTAATTCCAAATTCACGTGACAAAAGTTCTGCTGTTTGTCCCATATTTAATCCACAAAAGGGATCTGTCAGGCCCTGTTCGATGGCCACGATGGGTGATAAAAAAGGGGGTCTAAACGAAGATATTGCTGAAATTTTTTCAGTCACAGATTTAGCTTTCATCATATTCATAAATAATTCAGTCATTTCTTTTGAATAGATAAGTGGCATTTGAGACATGGACTCAACCCCACCGGCATAAATTAAATCGGACCTTCCAAGCGCGATTTTAGTAAATGCCTGAGACATGGCCTCAAGTCCAGAAGCGCAATTTCGGTGGACAGTATATCCACTTGTCTTCTTATGCAATCCAGCTTCAAGGGCAATCACCCGACCAACATTTGGATACTTTGCAGGAGTTCCGGTATTTCCAATGATGACTTCGTCTATGATATCATCTGGTAAACCTACATTATCTTGTATTTTTCTGATGAGATAGGCCCCTAAAAAGGGCGCCGATACTTCTTTTAACTCAAGTCCGGCCTTTACTTGTGGTGTACGTTTTCCTTCAACGAGAAAAACCTCTTTTTGTGACATACGCAAATCCTTGTCTGTGGCTTTTTTGACAAGGAGATTCTAAACTTTCTAAATGTTTACGTCCATGTGAATGTCACTTGACTTCTATAATCTGCGATACTAAAAAAGAGAAGGTGTCTAAACACCTTCCCTTATTTTTAGAGAGAGCAGGCCGCACCTAGATGTTCGGCCCATTAACTTCCACTAGAACGAAACAACTAAACCTAGGTTCGCAGAGATAAAATCAGCATCTACTATTCTCTCGGCCAATCCTTCTAAACGTTCTTGATCATCTCTAGTTTGGTAATCCGGAAATGTTGGTTCGCTTATACTCATAAGATCTGATACTGCACGCCCATATCTGATGTCAGCAGACAGTCCAAAGTTCGGAGTCACTGCAAAAAGTGCACCAAGTGTACCAGTAACAGACATATAATTTGCACTAAATTCTTCTCCACCATAGTAGTAGTTTTGATAGTGGTTTTCTGACGATTGAGTATATACCATATTTAATCTATTATAAGCACCCATCACCCCAATATATGGTCTGAAACGTGATGAGTTTCCAAAACTAAGTTTTCCACCAAAACCAAATGACAAGTTTCGATAAGAGATTTCTCTACCTTTTGGGTAGAAACTATTATAGTTAGTCCAGTAGGGATTAAAACCATTTATGTTGCATGAATATGATGAAACACAAGCTGTATCAGTTATGTCCATTTTTGACATTCCGATTTGCACTCCAAGCGAAAATTGACTTGTAAGGTGATAGTCTAAATCTACGCTTCCGCTTAAGCTTGTTTGAAAATCATCTCTTGTTCCTTTAATTTCTTGTCCACCAACGTTAATACCAGCACTAAACTCTTTATAGCTTGGTTGAGCTGGTTTTATAGGAACCGGTACATATATCTTTGTTACTTGCGTAGGTTCTTCTTTTTCTGGAGCAGATTTTACCTCTTTAACTTCGTCTTTGTGTTCTTGCTCTGGTTCTTGAAGGCCGTTGGCAAATGCGCCCTTAAGTTTTTTTGCGAGTTCTCTTTCCTCATTCATTCTGATGCTTTCGATTCTTTTTCGAACCATTTCTTCATTTTTTTCTTCAATTCTTCTTCTTCTGTCGGCCATGTGATCAGCAGCAGTTTTTTGCGGTTTTTGCTGAAATGTCCCGTCAATTGCGATTTCCTCTGAATTCAAGACTTCTTCAGTTTCGTCCAGTAGTTGATCGGCCATTACATTTGTTGTAAATGCACCTAAAAGGGTAAGAACTAAGAATAAGTTCTTTTTTGAAAGTTCCATAATTTCCTCCTGGCCTTTTCCTCTCTAAAAGAAAAGCTCCCCATGCTTCAACTAGGGGAAGGTTCGTTTGTTTGGGCGGACATTAGCACAAAGAAAAATGCTATGCATTATTTGTTGACGGACACTGTATTCTTTTTAGACCTAATACAAAAATTCAACTAGTTAGAATATGTAAACAAATTTCATGCAAATAATAAACGATTTAACTTCCACTAACTATCTAAAAGGGATGACATAGTATCGAAAATTATCTCTTCCATAGAAGAGTCTATCAACCATACAAGTCAGTGAAGTTGATTTTTCGGTGCATTGACCTTTTTGTTCAATAAAAGCAGACCTAAGATTCTTTGCCACAGAGAAGATGATGGCCGAAACTATTGCGATGATGAAAATATATTCAACGGACGTTTGTCCTTTTTTATTAGACATAGAATTATTTTAACTTGTTTATTGAAGTTTATAAAGACTATGCTTAGAAATACTCTACTTTTTCGTTGATTTCCATGGCCGTAGACATGAGACCGAATGAGCTTTTTCTATATGGGCCAAAATAAGAGACGTCTTTTAATTCGTCTTTTCCACTTGGCAATGAATAATCGTGCACAGTTAATTTACCGTATGGAATAGTTTTGTGTCCAAAATTTTGCTTCTCATATACTTTCTCACCTGCGATATAGATTTCACTTGATAAATTTTGAGAAATGATATTTTCAGCTTTAGGCCATAAATCTTTTGAATTTTGAACTATAATTTTTTTTAGGTCTTTCTGTAAAATTGAAAAGACATCTTTTTCATAAAAGGACTCTTTACTCCCTTCTTCAAATAAGATGTAGAGTTTTACTTCTAATATATTATCTTTTTTCACTACTTCATAAAAGGGAATATTGGTTCCCATTTGAAGAGAATTTGAACAGATAAAGGATAGTCCATCAGTCAAATAGACATCTTCAACAAGTTTGAGGTGAACATTTAAGCACTGATAAAATGTCAATTTGGGGAGTAGATATATAGGAAGATTAGTTAATGTACTTCCTAATATACAAACTTTTCCTGGTCGAATCGCTCCTTCGTAACAATCTAGTTCAAGTCCCCAGGGTCTATTTTTATAAAAAATCCAGTCTTTCACATTACTTGATTTATACTGCCCTCCCTTTCGTTCGAAAACTTCTTTCATATCTTGTGAAAGTAGTGAATGGTTGAGAGAATAAGAAGGAGAGAGCATTTGGAGGGTAAGTAAAAAATATTCAAAGTCAGTTGCATTTACAAGTAGTTTTTTATGGAAATGTCCTCTTAATAGGTAAAGCATGTTACGCCATAGCATTTTCGAATCGGTGTTTTTTTCCATTGAGCGGGATTGAGTAACAATTGATTGATAGCACATTTCAACTAATTTAGGGGCCTGTGCTCTTAAAGTAGATAGATCAACTGCTTGATATGACTTTTGAAAAAAAAGTTGGAGTGAAAATCTATCAATATAATTTGTCACTTCTTGATTGATCAAATCGATATCTTTATCCTTTAGAAAATCTATAATTTTATTTTTAGTTTGAAATACGGACGGTAGTTTTCTGGCCAACTCCATTGCATTTTGGACAGGATCACCACCTAGCCTCAATTGTTTACTTCCATATACAAAAACTATCTGATCAGATTTAAGGTATTTGTGAATGGACATTAATGGGGAAATTTGTCCGCCTGATCCCCAACTTTTGAGATAAGCGGCTTCAAGATAAGTCATTCTTGAAATAAAATTGTCTCCATAATTTATTCTATTTTCATCTAGTAAGATCACACTTCTTTGCTTTTCAAGTAATGAAATAGCTAATAGATATGAAATAAAATTTTCACCCAAAATAATATAATCTGTTTCTTTATTTAACATTCTTATTGCCAGTTAATTAATGATTGAATCAATACAATTATTGAATTCTATCTCTAAGTTTTTGTAAATCATTTCATTAAAATCAATTTGAACATTTTGACGAAAGAAATAGAGATGAGCAAAGTCTGCTGTGTCATGAACAACTTTAAGAGATTCAGGTGAATGAGACATGATGAAGTCATATTCTGTAGATCTGTCTGTTTTGGGGCCACAAAAAACTCTTAAACCTGATAAGTACGGCTCGCTAACAGAATGGATAGATTCTCCATGTCCACCTCCAATATAGGCGTCCCTAAAAAAAGAATAGAGCTCACATAGAATACCTTTTATTGTAACAATTGTAATTTTTTTGGCATTAAGATCATTAAGGTCAGTTGATTCTGAAATGATTTGGGTTTCAAACCCCATACTTTGAATTTTGCTGGTTATAACCTGTAATGTTGTTTTGTTTAAACTATGTGGAACAATGGCAATATACATATCACCTTTTTCTATTCTTTTAACAATTTGAGAATCGTCGAGAATTTCAAGATCCTCTGGCCAAGCGGAGCCGATAATAAGATTATATTGATGAGACTGCGCAAGTTCTCTCATCTTGGTGTATTTGTCTAATAGATGTTTTTTATCTTTTAAGCGGTTTATTATCTGTGAAATTCTAAAATCAAAACTCTGTGAAAGTATGCTTTTGTTCTCTAAAATTTTTGAGAATTTTTCTTTTTCTATGTCATTGGCACAAATTATTTTATTAAACTGATTGAAAAGAGTTCTATAAAAATGTCCTTTAAAAGAACTTTGAGAGTTTACGAAAGACTCTTTTCCTTTAAGTGAAGCATTGATGAGAATGAATTGAGTATCTTTGCGTAATCCAATGTCTACAACTTCTGGGAAAAAATCGTATCGGCATAGAATCATTTTTTTTGCTGTCACCCAATTTCTAAGGTTAAATTTTGAAAAAGTTGGAGATAAAAAGGGATAACAACAGATTCTTGTCTGATTAGGATACTGCTGGTGAAAGAACTGTATTTTTGAATCGACACTAGGAGAACAGTAAACAATTTCTATTAACTTTCCTTGGCTGATTGCTTTTTCAGCAATCGGTCTAACTTGTTCCCACTCACCTTCAGAACTGAACTCAAAACAAATATCGGCCCTAGAACTAAATTTGCCTTGTCTTGAACTGGTTTCTAAGAGCTTTCTTTCATATAATTTTCCTTTCGGTACTGGAAAAACTGACAACAAGCACCATATTAAATCTCGAAAGATGTAAAAGCATAAATGAAATATCTTTAACATAATTAAATCAGCATACATTTCGAACATCCCTCTAAAATCTCTAAGTTAACTTAAGAAAGAAAGTTTGTCAGAGCATTTTGAGAGAGAGATTACTACGAATCGGTGTCATAATGCTACTACGCACTGTGTAATTTCTTATAAGTTCTGACAACTTGCACTTTTTTAATGGCATCTATTTAAAATTCTTGTTAAAAAATTTGTTAAGAAAAATTTTACGTTAATGATTACACGTAGGGAGAAGGAATAATGAATTTCAAAAAACTATCAATACTCGTAACTTCACTGATGACTATTTCACCATTTACTATTGCTCAAGATTCCTCATCTAATACGTCATCAGCAACTGTAGATACAGAATTCAAGAACTCATTTAAACTAAACTATATGGGTTATTTTTATAATACACGTAACGAAAAAGACGAAATGGAACGTAATATTCAAAACATAAATAACGAAAATGATATCATTGCCAGTTATAAACTAACTCCAAAGGATGAACTTAGGCTGTATTCAATTTCAACATCATCAGTTCAAATTTCGGGACCCCTTGATGAACAGGCCAGTAGATCAACTTTCAATCACGAATTAGTAGAAGCAAGATATCTGAGAAGTAAAATATTAACTGAAGACAAGTCTGGATTTAACTTAACCCTTGGTGGATCTCTTGTTGGATATACTTCAGCGTCTAAAAGAAAAGAGATTCAATATGATGGATATGCAATGGGAATAATTGAGCTTTCTAAGACTATTTCACCAAAATTCACTCTCATTTCACAGTCAAGGCCATATGTATATTTTAATAATAAATTTAAAAAGGACTCAAGTGATGGATACCGTTTTAGACAATTATTAATTCAATCTTTCTCACTTCCTAAGGATTTCTCTTTGCATATAACCCAAGATTTAAACTACAAGATGAAAAATAACTTTGTTGGTAAAAATACTAAACTTTCTATTTCAAATACTGTTGAAATTGGTAAAGCAATCAATGAGGATATCACTCTTGGAGTTTATTTTGATCATGACCTTAAAACAATTGCTAAAACATTTGAAAATACATCTGTTGGAATTTTCGCAAACTTGTCAACGACTCTTTAAAATTTAGATAAATACTAGTATTGGGCCCTTTATTTGGGCCCAAATTTCGGCATATTTTTCCATCAAGCTATTTCTTTGAATTCAAATTCAAATTCATTCCAATTTCATCCGTTAACGACTAAGGCACTATTAAGGATGGATTATGGGCCAAACAGTCATAAAAGAATTAAATCGTGAGGGATTAATAGATCTTATTCTTACGAATAAAGAAATTGTTTCAAGAGCAATACCATCACATGAATTATTTATGCTCTTTCATGGTGGTGAGTACTTTGGCCCATTATGCAAAGATGATCTTCAAGCTATTAATCAAATGGACCCTTTTTTCTTTGAAAAATACAAACTTAAAATTTTTAACGAGAAAGAAAAACACAATTTAGGTCATTGGATAAATTTTTATGAACATCCTTTATTTCAAAGGAGAAAGCCCGAACTTGTACTTGAGAATATGTCTCAGGAATTGGCCGAAAAATCAAAATATTTTATATTGAAAAATGGACAGTCTTTAGGCCCCTATTCGTATGAAGAACTCAAACATGAAATTCTTCATAAAAGTTTATATTACACAGATCTTTTTCGAAGTAATGAAGAAGACGACTGGGATAAAATCTATAAAATACCAGGATTTGACAGACGAGCAACATTACCCGGAATGGATGAAGAGGAAGAACTACCCGATGCTCCTGATGTTGATTTGATTAAAAAAAGTGCAGAAGAAGTATCGCAAATACTAGATGCAAATAAATTATTAGAAGATCAAAATAGGAATTCTCTGGCCAATTTAATGGCCCTAAGTACAGAAAGAGCTAAAAAGTTTCTGGCCGTATCAAGAACACAAATTTCAAATTCAAGCAATGTTCTATCGAATAAAAAGTATCGCTATTGGGCCATTGGGTTAATTTCGATTGTTGCATTGGGTATTGTTGCCTTTTTATTTACTGATGAAATAAAAAAACAATTTGACATGGCCGAAGTAAATAAACAAAAAAAATCTAAAGCAACTAAGATTGATAAGTCATCTAAAAATGATACTTTGGCCAAAGACAATAGTATTGAGGAAATGGATGAACAAGAGAAACTTGAGTCTGACTCAAAAAGACAAGAGGCCATTGAAAAAAGACTTCAGGCCCGAATAGACAAAGAACAAAGAAGAAAAGAAAGACAAAGAAATAGAGAACAAAAAAGATTAGGAGAGCGGGATAATTATGATGCTGCTACATATGATGATTATGTACCTTCTGACGAATATTATTATGATGATGATGTTCCTGAATTAGAAGGTGAAGCTACCAGTAACCCAAGAAGACCAGCTTCTAGAGCAAACAAAAGATCAAATTCAAGTACTGGAACAGAAAGAGAAGAAAAATCCAGAGCTGAAGATGAATATTACGAAGATCAAGATGAAAATTCTTCATATGATGGAGTCGCAGAAGAACCAGAATTATTTGATGAGGAGTTGCCTCCTCTTGAAGAAGAAGAAAATTATTAACTCTTTTTTTTCAAATTAAAAATGTTAAATATTAATAGCTCTATTATCAGTCGTTGCAAGAGAGGCCTCTTTGAACGCTTCAGAATATGTCGGATGTGCGTGGCAAGTTCTAGCAACGTCTTCAGCAGAGGCCCTATATTCCATTGCTAGTACAGCTTCAGCGATCATGTCTGCGGCCCTAGGGCCAATCATATGAACACCTAGAATTTCATCTGTATCTTTATGGGCCAAAACCTTAACAAAACCAAAAAATTCATTTGAAGCTCTGGCCCTTCCAAGGGCCTTAATGGGATAGCTCCCTTTTTTATATGAAATTCCGGCCTTTTTAAGTTCCTCTTCAGTACTTCCAACACTGGCCACTTCTGGCCACGTATAGATAACAGAGGGTATAAGATTGTAATGTATGTGTGGTTTTTGACCTGCGATTTTTTCAGCGAGAACAACTCCTTCTTCTTCGGCCTTATGGGCCAACATTGCTCCAGCAATAACGTCTCCGATAGCGTATATATTAGGAATTGTTGTTTCAAATTCTGAATTTACTAAAATTTTTCCACGTTCATCGGTTTTGATACCAATTTTTTCTAGACCTAGTCCTTCTGTATAGGCCTTTCTTCCCACTGCGACGAGGCAATAATCACCTTCGATAGAAATTTCTTCATTGTTTTTTGTATTTTTAGCTTTTATCGTTACCGTTTTACCCTTGTTTGTAACTTCAGTAACTCCATAACCTGTATAGAGTTTAAATCCATCTTTTTTGAAAACTTTTGTGAGTTCTTTGGCTAAATCACCATCCATCATACCTACAAGAGAAGGTGCATATTCAACAACGCTTACTTCGGAGCCAAGTCTACGATAACAAGCACCAAGTTCTAATCCAATCACTCCTCCACCAATGACAACTAAATGTTTAGGTACTTCACCTAATTTTAAGGCCTCGGTAGAAGTGATGACACGTTTTTTGTCAATACTTACACCGGGTAAACTTGATGGTTTTGATCCTGTTGCAATGATAAATTTCTTTGAGTTCAAAATAATTTGCTCTTTTTGTGATTGTACTTCAAGAGTGTTTCTGTCTTTGAAGGATCCATGACCCTGAAAAACTTCAATTTTATTTTTTTTCATTAGATAGTTAATACCAGATGATGTATCAGATACAACTTTTGCAACTCTATCCATCAATTTTTTAAAATTTAATTTTACTTCACCTACTTCTATTCCATGGTCTTTGTGGCCTGTGAGTAATTCATGATAACGTTCTGAAGAATCTAAAAATGCTTTTGAGGGGATACAACCAACATTTAAGCATGTTCCGCCTAGGGTATTATATTTTTCAACGATTGCTGTTTTCATGCCTAACTGAGCACAACGAATGGCACAAGTGTACCCACCTGGGCCAGATCCAATTACAACTATATCAAATTCTTTCATTTTTTTGCCTTTCAATTTAATTAAACATTTATGAGCAATCGACAAGGATCTTCAAGAAGATCTTTGATTCTTTTTAGAAAGCTCACAGATTCTTTACCATCTACAATACGGTGATCATAAGAAAGTGCCAAATACATAATTGGTCTAATGACAACTTGTCCATTCAAAGCGACTGGTCTTTCAACAATATTATGCATTCCAAGTATTGCTGATTGAGGTAGATTTAAAATAGGAGTAGACAGCATCGATCCAAAAACGCCACCATTTGTGATAGTAAAGGTACCGCCTTGCATTTCATCGATTGAAATTTTTCCATCTCGACCTTTTTTAGCAAGTCGTAAAATATCTTTTTCTATTTCAGCTAGAGTTAGTTGCTCAGCATTTCTTACTATAGGTACAACTAGTCCTTTTGGAGTTGAAACAGCGATACCTATGTCACAATAGTGATGGTAACGAATTTCATCACCATTAATCTGAGCATTAATATCTGGAAACTCTTGCAATGCCATACAAGCGGCCTTCGTAAAAAAAGACATAAATCCAAGTCCTACTTCATGTTTTTCTTTGAACATATCTTTATATTTTTTTCGAATTTGCATGACTTCGTGAAGATCAACTTCGTTAAAAGTTGTAAGCATTGCCGTTGTATTTTTAGCTTCAACTAGTCTTTTAGCGATTGTTTTTCTTAGCCTGGACATCGGTACATTTTCGACAGATCTTTCAGTTTTAGATTCTGAAACAAGATGTGAATCAATTGAAGCAGGACGAGTAATATTTGCTTTCAAAGCATCTTCTTTGGTTATTCGTCCATCTTTGCCAGAACCTGAAATATCTTTAGTTTCGATTCCTTTTTCTGAGAGAATTTTTTGAGCAGCGGGGGAGGCATATTTTTTCTCGTCGTAAAATTTATCGGCCCCTGATGGTTGTGGGATGGGAGAAGTTTCAACTTCCTCTTTTTTAGGAGGAGAAGTTATCTGTTCATTGATTCCTGGTTCAATTGTACAAAGTAGCGCTCCAATATTTAAAGTATCACCTTCAGAAGCGACAATCTTTAAAACGCCACCTTTTTCGGCCGGAACTTCAACGGTTGCTTTATCTGATTCGAGCTCGCAAATGGCCTCATCTTCTTGGACAAATTCACCGTCACTTTTTAACCAAGTGACTAATGTTACTTCTGTTATCGATTCACCCACACTTGGGACTTTGATTTCAATCGTCATATGATATCCTTATTTAGTTTGAAATGATCTCGTTACTATGTCTTCTTGTTCTTTTTTATGTACAGAAGCAAAACCTGAAGCAGGAGAAGCTGAAATTTTTCGGGAGATAATTTCAAAACCTCTAAACTCTTTGTATCTTAAAAGATAAGTCCAATAGCCCATATTTTCAGGTTCTTCCTGAACCCATATAAATTCTGCTTTTGAGTACTTCTTAAGGATGGCTTTCAATTGTTTATCTGCAAGAGGATAAAGCTGTTCAAGTCTAACAATTGCAATATCATCACGTTTATCTGCTAACTGTTTTTCTAATAGGTCAAAGTAAACTTTTCCAGTACACATTAGAACTCGTTTAACTTTTGTTTTTTTGGCAAAGGAGTCATCGATAATTTCCTGAAATTTTCCATTCGTAAATTCTTCAACATTTGAAATACAATCTTTGTGTCTTAATAGTGATTTTGGAGTAAACACAATGAGAGGTTTTCTAAATGGAATAGCAACTTGCCTTCTGAGGGCATGAAAAAGATTTGAAGGTTTTGTTAAGTTGCAAACATACATATTTTCTTCAGCGGCCAATTGTAGATATCTTTCAGGCCTTGCTGATGAATGTTCTGGGCCTTGTCCTTCATAGCCATGTGGAAGAAGAACGACTAGATCAGAAGACATTTGCCATTTTGAATCACTTGAAGAAATAAACTGATCAAAGACGGGTTGAGCACAATTGGAAAAATCTCCAAATTGGGCCTCCCAAAGATTAATGTTGTTTGGACTTACAAGTGAGTAACCATATTCAAAACCTAAAACGGCATACTCAGACAGTAACGAATTATAAATATAAAATTTGTTTTCATTTTCGGCCAAAGAGGCCAGTGCACAGTAGGGCCTATTAGTTTTAGAATCAAAAACCATGGCATGTCTATGAGAAAAAGTTCCTCTAATAACATCTTGACCCGAGATTCGAATCGTTCGTCCATCTTGCAAGAGTGACCCATAGGCCATCATCTCTGCAAGGGCCCAATCAATTTGCCCGTTATCAAATCTTTTTCGACGCTCTTCAATTATCTTCTGGGCCTTCTTTATTGGAGAAATTTCATCTGGAGTTGTGGATATTCTTTCAACAATTTTGGCAAGTTTTTCTTCACTCACCTGTGTTTCAGGAGATTCATCAAAATCACTTTTGTTTGATTTTCTCAACTTGCTCCACTCTTCATCAGGTTTTTGATAAAGATATTCAAGATCCTTTTGTTTGACTAAATCTAATCTCTCTTGAAGTTTTGTCCTAAAATGCGTTTGCATTTCTTTAGCTAAATTTGCTTCAATTTTATTTCCACCAACAAGTTTACTCACATAAATTTCTCTTGGATCTTGATGTTTTGCAATTAAGTCATAGAATGTCGGTTGAGTGAATTTTGGTTCATCTCCTTCATTGTGGCCGTGTTTTCTGTAGCAAACCATATCAATATAAACGTCTTTTTTAAATTTCTGACGATATTCCATAGCGAGCTCGACTGCATAGATCACGGCCTCTACATCATCTCCATTAATGTGGATAATCGGAACATCAATGGCCTTTGCAACTGAAGTTGAATAAATCGAAGTTCTAGCATCAGTAAAATCAGTTGTGAAACCAATTTGATTATTTATAACAAAGTGAATTGTTCCACCAACACTATATCCCTCTAAGTTAGACATCTGTGCTGTTTCATAAACAATACCCTGACCTGCAATTGCAGCGTCTCCATGAACAATAATGGGACAAATTTTACTTGAATCATGTCCATAAACCTTATCAATTTGACCTCTTGTAAAACCGATGGCCACAGGACTGACAACTTCTAAGTGTGAAGGGTTGGGCATTAATTTAAGATAGACATCATTTCCTGAACTGGATTTTGTTTTAGATCTAAAACCTAAGTGATACTTTACATCTCCATCACCAAGGGATAGATCAGGTCTAGCAGTTCCTTCAAATTCATTAAAAATATACTCATAAGTTTTTCCCATGATATTGGCCAAAACGTTCAATCTACCTCTATGGGCCATACCTATGACAAATTCATTAACACCTAAATCAGATCCTTTATTAATTATGGCGTCTAGTGCGGGAATAGCACTCTCCCCTCCCTCAAGAGAAAATCTCTTTTGGCCTAGATATTTTAGTTGTAAGAAATTTTCAAACACAACGGCCTCGTTGAGTTTTTCCAATATTCTTTTTTTCTTTTCCAAAGAATGGTCAAAGCCTTGTATGGTTCCTTCAAAATGTTCTTTAATCCAACGCCTTTCTTGAGTGTTATTGATATGCATGTACTCTATACCAATGCTTGAACAATAGGATCTTTTAAGATGTTCAATGACTTGCATAAGAGTGAGATTTCCCTCTCCTATAAATTTAGAAACTGAAAATTGTTTGTGGAGATCACTTTCTTCAAGTCCAAAATTTTCGATAAAGAGATAGGGATCGCGATTTCTTCTTGGCCGTATTGGATTAGTATCAGAAAGAAGATGTCCCCTAGCGCGATAAGATTGAATCAAACGAAAAACATGAATTTCTTTGTCTGTATCAGTTGTTGCGCCAGAGAAAACATGATTACTTTCTCCTGGAAAAACTTGAGCATTTTCAGCATTTTCGATATTTGGATTTTTCATCTCAATTGGAAAATGTTCACTGCCAGAATTCAAAGCATATTCGAAGCCTTGAAAAAACTTTTTCCATGTTTCATCTACAGAGTCAGGATTATTTGAAAAATTTTCATAAAGAGCATCAACATAAGCATTATCTGAACCGGTGAGATGGGAGTTGTCTGACTTTTTCATTTTTCCTCATTTAAAACAAGACCAACAGGAATCTGCGCCATTTGTTTATTCATTAATTCACTTTATTATATCGCCTTCACGAGTATACTGTATGTAGAAGACTTTGCCGTCTAAAACTAATCTTACTCATGTAAAAAAGCGAGGCAGATTATATAGACTAATAATCATAATGTCATCAAAAGGAAATTTATGAAATATAATCAATTGGGAGATACGGACCTTACCGTAAGTGAAATTTGTCTAGGAACGATGACCTGGGGTGAGCAAAATAACGAAAAACAGGCCCATGAACAGTTAGACTTCGCATTTGAAAGAGGTGTTAACTTTATTGACACAGCTGAAATGTACCCAGTCCCTCCTCGAGAAAGTACTTATGGAAAAACTGAGCAGGCCATTGGGAAATGGGGCAAAATAAAAAATCAGAGAGATGAAATCGTACTGGCCTCCAAAATAGCGGGGCCAGGAGAAATGGTTCGCTATATTCGAGGTGGTTCGAGACTCACTTTGGCCCATATCCGTAAGGCCGTTGAAGAAAGTTTGCGTCGCTTACAAACAGATTACATTGATCTTTATCAATTGCACTGGCCAGATAGACATACTAATTATTTTGGTCAACTTGGCTATATGCCAAATTCAAATGAAATTGTTACACCTATTTTAGAAACCTTAGAAGCACTTCAAAAAATGAAATCCGAAGGAAAAATTAGACACATTGGAGTATCTAATGAGACTCCTTGGGGAGTCATGACATTTAAATATCTAGCTGAAACAAGAGGATTACCAAAGATTGTATCAATCCAAAATCCCTATAGTCTACTTAACAGAACTTTTGAAATAGGTCTTTCTGAAATTTCACATAGAGAAAAAATTGGACTTCTGGCCTACTCACCTCTGGGTTTTGGAGTTCTCACTGGAAAATACCTTGAAAGTATGCCGGCCAATGCGAGAATTACATTATTTCCTCGTTTTAGTAGGTACATGTCTGACGGTGGGATTGAGGCCACAAAAAAATATGTCGATTTAGCTCGAACTTATGAATTATCTCCAGCACAAATGGCATTGGCCTATGTAAACTCGAGGCCATTTCTCACGAGCAATATTATCGGTGCAACAAATTTAGAACAACTCAAGGAAAATATAGAATCAGTTAATATAAAATTAAATGATGAAGTATTGGCAAAAATTGAAGAAATTCATCTCGAAAACAGCAATCCTTGTCCATAGTATGATTTCTATGCAAGATAGTATCCATTCATTTTATTTGACATAAAAATATATTCCCTAGTAAAAATGGACTCCCAAACACTACTTCATTGGCCAGGAGAAAATATGAATGCCTCATATATTGCGCTTGGATGTCTTGTCCTTTTTGCTTTGGCGTATCGTTTTTACGCACGTTATATCTCTACGAAAATCTTCCAACTTGACCTACTCAATGAAGAAAAAACTCCCGCTTTAAAATATGAAGATGGAATCGATTTTGTACCCACTAGAAAAGAGATCCTGATAGGTCATCATTTTAGTTCAATAGCAGGAGCTGCACCTATCGTTGGGCCAGCAGTTGCGGCCATATGGGGGTGGGTACCTGCTATATTGTGGATTGTCTTTGGAGTAATTTTTATTGGTGCTTGCCATGACTTTGGCACTCTTTTTGTTTCAATGAAAAATAATGGAAAATCTATTGCAGAATTTACCGAAGGCCTACTTGGTCTTAGGACGAAATATCTATTTCTTATTATCATTTTCTTTCTTGTTTGGATGGTTATTGCTGTATTTACATTAGTTATTGCAAATTTATTTATCAGTTATCCAGCGTCAGTTATACCGATCAATTTTGAAATTATAGTTGCTGTTTTACTTGGACTTTATATCAATCATCATAAAGGTGATTTAAAAATACCTTCGATATTAGCACAAATAGGTCTAATCATCATGGTTTTTGTTGGTACGAAGTATCCTATTTCACTAGATCCCCTTTTTGGACAAAGTTCACTTATGGCCTGGATAATTTTTCTTTTAATCTATAGTTTTATTGCTTCTGTTTTGCCTGTTTGGATGCTTCTCCAGCCAAGGGATTTTATCAATTCGCATCAATTATTTTTAGGGCTTGGATTGTTATTAGTAGGTTTATTTGTTACAAGTCCGACAATAGTTGCTCCGGCCATAAATCCAAATCCAGTTGGAGCTCCACCATGGTTTCCCTTTCTTTTCATTACGATCGCATGTGGAGCGATCAGTGGATTTCATGGACTTGTTTCTGGAGGAACGACAAGTAAGCAGATTCAAAAATGGACAGACGCACGTCCAATTGGCTATGGCTCAATGCTTGGAGAAGGTTTATTAGCTTTAATTGCAACACTTGCAGTAACTGCTGGTTTTGAATCAAAAGCGCTTTGGCACAATCATTATGCCACTTGGAACGCGGCCAATGGACTATCTGCAAAGATAAATGCCTTCGTTACAGGATCTTCAAAGTTTTTGAACAGTATTGGAATATCTGAAGACATTTCACAAACATTTATAGCTGTATTAATAATAAGTTTTGCAGCTACAAGTTTGGACACTGCTTGTAGAATCCAGCGTTATATTATTGCTGAATTTGGAGATGTTACAGGAGTTAAAGTTTTAAAAAATAGATATATTGGTTCTTCAATTGCAGTTTTATCAGCTCTATTTCTGATGCTAACAAGTGACGGTGGGAAAGGGGGGTTGCATTTATGGCCGTTATTTGGAGCAACAAATCAGATGTTGGCCGGATTAAGTTTGATCATAATTAGTGTCTATCTCTATAAAAATAGGAGACCATGTAAATCATTTCTTATTCCAGCATTTTTTATCTTGGCCATGACTTTCATGTCTTTAGTCTTGAATATACAACATTATTTAAATGAAAAGAAATTCCTTCTTCTTGTACTCGGAGTTTTTCTTACGCTTTCTCAACTTTGGATTATCATTGAATCTTTTTTTCTGCTAAAAAATCTAAAAAATAAGTAAACTTTTCATCTACTGAATTTGAGATAAATTTATCGTAGATGATATGCTTTTGGATGGCAGAAAGCATATACACCATGCTTAGAAAGAGTCGAACCTAGGCCGGAATGTCCCCTACCTGACCATGGTAAATAACCTGAAACTCGATCACAACAATTGAGATAACCTGTCCCTGAGTTAATTTGAGAAAGTATTTTATTTCCTCTTTCATTGTTAGAGGTATAGACCGAAGAGGTTAAACCGTATTCACTATCATTCATCAAACGTATGGCCTCTTCATCATCTTTTACTTTTTGAATCCCTATGATTGGCCCAAATGTTTCTTTGATCATGACATCCATCTTGTGATTCACGTCAAGTAAAACAGTTGGTTCATAATAATTTCCTTCAGAATCAATTCTATTTCCACCTGCTACGATTTTAGCACCTTTTGACACAGCATCTTTAATTAGTTGATCTAAGAAATCAAGATGACTGGCCCGAGTAATTGCTCCCATCTGAGTAGTAGAATCCAAAGGATTTCCAACTTTTAATTTTTTAACAACCTCAACGAAATAATCAACAAATTCATCATAAATTTTTTCATGAACATAGACTCTCTCCACAGAACAACAAGACTGACCATTGTTATAAAAAGCTCCCTCAACTACGGATTCAGCTGTTTGTTTAATATCACTTAATTGGTCTGTCACATATAAAGGATCTTTTCCACCTAGCTCTAGCCCTACTGGAACTAATTTATGAGCAACAGTTTCAGCAATTTTCTTTCCTGTTTCATAAGAACCAGTAAAAAAATAGCCATCAAGTGGAAGATCACAAAGCATTCTACCGACTTTCCCATCCCCATAAACGGCCAAAAAAACATTTTTTGGAACACCAGCTCTATGCAGGAGACGCTCTATGCTCTGTCCCACTAAGGTTGAAAATTCTGAAGGTTTATAAAGGACGGCGTTACCGCATATAAGTGCAGGAATAAAAATATTTATTCCTACAAGATAAGGATAATTCCAGGCAGAAATATTTGCAATCGTCCCAAGAGGTGAATAATCAATAACTTCTTGAGTATTACTTGCTTTATGTACTATCGAGGGTTTGAGAATTTCAGCTGATTCATTCAGGAAAAATTCTATTTTAACGATGGCCCCATTGATTTCTCCTCTGGCCTCGTTGATTGGTTTTCCGACTTCACGACATAATTCTTCAGCTAATTCATCTGCATGTTCGTCTAAGAGTTTAGAAAATCTTTTAATAATTTCTAATCTAGCACCAATTGGATGATTGGCCCAGGCCTTCTGGCCAGTCTGTAAGATTTCATATTTTTTTTTCACACTCTCAAGTGTATCTTCTTTCACTTCTGAGATTATCTCATGATTTGCTGGATTTATAATTTTCATCTTTTCTACTTTTAATCATAGTTAAAAATTTATTTGCAATTTTTTCGGCCGAGGCCACTTGATCACCCAAAGTATGATTAAATTCAGGATGCCATTGTACTGCCCAAATAAACTGTTTCGCATCTCCAATATAACGAATCCCTTCGATAAGACCATCTTCAATGCTACTGGCCTCAATTTTTAAATCAACTCCAAGTTTTTTGATGGCCTGGTGATGGACAGAATTAACATGAATTTTCTGTGATTGATAGACTTCTTTGAGGAGGGAATCATTTTCCAAAAAGACTTCATGTGAAACTCTATCATATTTTTCTGCACTTCTGTGTTCGACTAAAGTTCTTGTTTCTAGTGAAATGTCTTGAAATAAAGTACCTTTAAAAAAGACATTAATAATCTGTAGGCCTCGACAAATTCCTAAAATCGGAATATTTTTTTTTATTGCTTTTCCAATGAGATTAAGTTCGTACTTGTCTCGATACTTATCACCTGGCCATTTTCCATTTTCGATAAGAGCTTCACCATAGCTTTCAGGGCATACGTCAGCTCCTCCTTGAAGCAGGAGAGCGTCAATTTCATTAAAATACTGGTCTAGTTCGATTTCTGAAACATCAGGTATGAGTATAGGCATCACACCAGGCCTTGATAAAAAGCGTACCATGTCATTTTCCACATAGCTTAAAGTTTTGTGTCCAAAAACTGTTCTACTTGGATCAGGGTACATAAAACATGAACTATAACCTATTTTAATCATAAAGAACCTGTTATCGCTTTTTTGTAAATCTCTTTAAAATCTTGTAATGTACATTGTTTTGGGTTTGAAGGATGACAAGCATCATTAATGGCAACTTTAGATAAAGCATCTATATCATTTAAACTAACACCGATTTCACTGAGTGTTTTAGGAATCGAAATTTCTTTGTTTAATTCAAATATCCACTCTTTAAAATCTTCTTTTCCGATAATTGAAGCTAAAAAATTATATTTTTCTTTGACGATTGATTCATTAAATTCAATTCCATAAGGTAAGCAAATAGCATTGGCCAGTCCATGATGGGTATCAAAAAGAGTTGAAAGAGGGTGTGCCAGAGAGTGAACAACACCTAATCCTTTTTGAAACGCGGTTGCCCCCATGAGGGCGGCCATCATCATCTTCGAACGAGATTCTAGACATGGATTTTTTGTTGCTTTGACAATGGATTCAGCAATAAGCTTAATTCCATTTAATGCGACTCCATCACAAAGAGGATTAAATCCTTTTGCAACATAGGCCTCAACATTATGAGTAAGGGCGTCCATACCTGTGGTGGCCGTAATACTAGCAGGAAGATTTAACGTCAGTTCTGGGTCTGCAAAAACAATCTTGGCCATTAAACGGGGTGAAAAAAGAATTTTTTTCTCATGAGTATTGTCATCTGAAATCACTGTTGATCTTCCAACTTCAGATCCTGTTCCACTAGTGGTTGGTACGGTTATGAAGTATGGTATTTCTTCGGTTACATATTTATCTCCACCTTTGGCATCATCAAAATCGAAAAGATCTCTTTCATGGTGTGCTCCTAGAGCAATGGCCCTGGCCACATCCATTGAAGCTCCACCTCCAATTCCAATGATAGAATCGGCTTGAGTTTTATGGAATTCCTTCACTCCAGCTAAAACGTTAGACTTTACAGGGTTTTTAGCAATTTCAGTAAAAAGTAGAGGTGAAATACCATTAGAATTTAGTTGATTGAGAATCTTATTAAATATCGGCAAACTTGCTAAACCAGAATCAGTTACAATGAGAGGTTTAGATTTACCCACCTTTTTTAAGTGTTCAGATAACTCATTAATCACACCTGCACCAAATCTTATAGGTGTTGGAAAATTATAGGTATATCGTTGATTCCAGTCTATATTCATTTTTGCCCCCTTAAATTATTTCAAAATAACGTTTTAATTCCCAATCCGTTACGGATGATGCTGCTTGTTTTGCCTCCCAAAGTCTGGTCGCTGTGAAGTGGTCAACAAAAGCATCTCCAAAAAGATCTCTTGCAATCTCAGAAGAGTTCATCAGTTCACTGGCCTCTGTAAGACTTTTAGGCAAGGTTCCATTTGAGAAATTCTTATACCCGTTTCCAATGGTTTCTTCGACTTCCAAATCAAGGTTATTTTTCACTCCATAAAAACCTGTGGCCAGGGATGCGGCCATTGCCAAGTATGGATTTACATCTGAACCAGGAACTCTCATTTCAATTCGAGTCGATTTTGAATTTCCAGGTAGAGCTCTAATGGCGACAGTTCTATTGTCAATTGCCCAAGTTATAGTGGTTGGGGCCCAAGCGCCTTCAACTAATCTTTTGTAGGAATTTATCGTAGGAGCATACATAGGAAGAACATAAGGCAAAAGTTTTAATTGTCCAGCGATATATGATCTCATTATTTTGCTCATCTTTTTTGGACTATTTTCATCAAAAAAAACATTTTTTCCATTTTTCCATAGCGACTGATGAAGATGTCCACCACAGCCTGGATAATCGTCACTCCATTTGGCCATAAAAGTAGGAATTATTCCATGTTTGTGTGCGATTTCTTTAACCGAAGTTTTAAAGAGTACTGCTTTATCAGCTGCTTCAATAATGTCATCATAGATAATGGCGGCCTCATATACACCAGGGCCAGTTTCAGTATGTAGACCTTCCAGAGGGATATTAAACTTAAGAAGCAAATCAAATAAATCGTTAAAAAACAAATTGTTTTGTGATGATCTCAAAATGGAGTAGCCAAACATTCCTTGAGTTATTGGATTTGGTTTATAAAAACCTCTTTCGTGGAGACTTTCAGAGTCTTCTTCAAAATTAAACCATTCAAATTCTTGTGAGAAGATTGAATTATATCCACTATCGGTTACTACCTTATTAACTTTTTTTAGAACAGAGCGAGGGCAGATATCATGGTGTGAGCCATCATTTTTTCTAAAATCTCCAAGAACGAAAGGGATATCATTATCCCATGGAATTGTTCTAAAAGTGTTAATATCTATTTGCGCAATTGCGTCAGGATATCCAGAATGCCATCCAGTTAATTTTAGATCAATATCATAGCAACGATCATTCATATCCCAACCGAAGACGACATCACAAAAACCGGTATTTCCTTCTAGAGCACTTATAAATTTATCCTTATGTATAACCTTTCCTCGCAAGACGCCGTCAATATCAGTCACAGCAAATTTTACTTTTTGTCCAGGATAACTATTTACTTCATCAATAACTTGTTGCTTCGATAGTTTCATATGTTTCCTCCTTGTATGTTAGACGGAATCCAATCCAAAATGAGAAAAGGAAACCAAAGAAATATGATTTAAATTGAGTAGACTAATATATTTAACAAATTGATGTGTCACTCTAATATTGATCTCTGATTATAATATATGGAATTGAATATTAATATATTGCACAAGTTTTTGTCGAACAGTTTACTTTGTAACTTGGAGTCGTAAACTTATTCATGGGTTTAATTCTTATTTGCAATCGATAAGGATTTAATTTAATTTCAAAACTTGTGAAGGATGATTCAGATTGATAGAATTGAATATTTTCAAGGGCATTTAATATGTTTTCACTATTTAATATGGAAACATGAGAAAATTCAAGTTCACCATCTAATTGTTTGTAGTAGCAGGTCAGCTGAAATAGGTCACCTCTTCCTTGTCCCAATAGAGGACATAAAGACTTTGCAAACTCTTTTTGATTCTGATCATAGAATGAATTTAAGCTTTTAAATAGATGATCTCTAATAGATTTATAAAAATCTAAAAGAACTGACTTTAATTCAAGACTTAAATCACCTGGTAAACTTGGTAACCCAGCTCTATCCCAATCGTTTCCAAATTGTTCCGAAGGAGATAAATCTGAAATTTTATGCATTTGAATACACATTTGAGAAAATTGATATTCTATAAGTCCGTTGAGTTCATTTTGTAAATTGATAGAGTTTTCGAATTGTGAAAAATATTGAGTATAGAAGCTTTTTATCCCCCCACTTTTGGTATTTACAAAAGCGTCCTTTTTAGTAAGCTTGACTGAGAGAGGAAATATTTCATTATCATTTTTACCTTTCAATAATATATCTGCTTCTTTCCATACATCATTATGCGATCCTCCAGTTATTTTACCCACAAGAAAGATATTTTTGACTTCAAATTTAATGCAATGAGTAATTTCATCTGCTGCATTAAATGCCCAGACTGAAATTTTATGAATCAACTTTGGTTCTATTTTCCTCAATTCTCTTTCATAAAAAACAAGTTTTGCTTTGAAGAGTCCACTTAAACTTGTCAAGAACTGTTCTTCAAGTCCTAATATTCGTGAAAGAGCATTGGCCATACCAAATTCAAACAGATTGCCCTTATACTCATTAACAAGAGCTTGTGAGGACTTTAAGCTCTCTGGATTCAAAGTTTGCATATCAACCTCAATTTTTTTATAGGCAATTAAAAATTTTTTTTATAGTATACACCCCAACAAAATTAACTGTTGGATCGTTTAATGGCAAACCCATTTCCCCGTATGCTCACTAAGATAGATGATTTGAGCATAGTACATATCGAGGAACTTTGCCGCACTGCTTTTGAATTTAAACAAAATGCGGGTGCTCCTATTCAGTTTTTAAATCCCCCAAGATTTATGACCTGTCTGTTTCTAGAAAATTCAACACGAACTAAATTATCCTTTGAACGCGCAGCGCATTCTATCGGTCTTACACCCATTCAATTTAACCCCTCAACTTCAAGCTTAAATAAAGGTGAAGAACTCGAAGAAACTCTTTTTACACTTTCACAACAAGGAATCGAAATCTGCATCATTAGAAGCAGCGAAAATGAATATTGGAAACATTTCTCAAAAGATCTAAAAATCAAAGTAATAAATGGCGGAGATGGAACAAATGAACATCCTTCACAGGCCTTATTAGATCTCATGACATTGATGGAGTGTACTGAAAATTTAGAAGGAAAATCTCTAACTATCTTTGGAGATAGTGCACATTCTCGAGTAGCTCATTCACTTGTCAAACTTCTAAGAATGATCGGCCTACAAATTAAATTGTGTGGGCCATTGGAACTTGTTGATATGGAACTCATAAGTGATAATGTCATTCATACAGATAATTTCGATGAGGGATTAGAAAGCGACTTTCTCTACTTTTTAAGGGTCCAAGGAGAAAGACTGAGTGTAGATCAGGCAGAACAATCATTTCAAATGATGAATAATTATGGACTCTCGCTAGAAAGATACGAGAAACTTTTTCACCGACCACCAGTACTACATCCAGGCCCAGTAAATTTAGGTGTTGAAATACACAAAGATTTTCTTAGAAAAAAATTTAAACATCCTGCAGGGCAAATGATTCACCGCCAGGTAGAGAATTCAATCTATATGAGAATGGCCATTTTAAGCGCCATGCTTCACAGAGGATAATATGAAAGATGAAGTTTCACAATTTTACCTGGATCTGAAAAAGACCCAGGCCTATTTACATTTCTCAGATGGAAAAACATTCATAGGCCATATCAATAAGGATAAATCTGATCCAATAGTTGAAAATGGTATTTGGGCAGAGGCCGCATTCACCACAGGAATGAGTGGGTATCAAGAAACTGCAACAGATCCTTCATTTCTTGGACAGCATATTATTTTTTCTTCTGCTCACATAGGAAATTATCCCTCAGATGAACGAGTAAACCAATCTGAAAAAATTCATGCAGCTTGTCTTATAGCTAGAAACTTCTCTTACAACACATTCTTAGCAAAAAGTGGAGTTACTCTATTTAGTGGAACTGATACAAGATCACTTGTGAAATATCTTGTAAATAATAAAGGCCAACATAAAAGTGTTCTATCACTAAGTAATAAAGCTCCTAGTGCTCGCGAATTTGAAAAACACTCTCTAATTTGTAATGATTTATCTCAAGTTACTTGGCCTAAAAAAGGTCATACTATTATTAACGAAGGCCCAAGTCCTATAGTACTTATAAATTATGGCGTCAAACAAGCTATTGTCGATCAGCTAAAAATTCTAAATAAACCCCTAGTCGTGGTAAACGCTTTTACTACTTCACAAGAGATTTTAGCTCTAAATCCTTCTCTAATCTTTTTATCAAATGGGCCAGGGGATCCAAAAGAATATACAGATCAAATTGATGTTATCAAAGAACTACTCAAAGTTAAGATCCCCCTTAGAGGTATTTGTCTTGGGCATCAACTCTTAACAATTGCTTTAGGAGCTAAAACCATTAAGTTGCCTTTTGGACAACGAGGCGCAAACCATCCCGTCATCGATCATGTAACCGGAAAAATATTAATTACATCCCAAAATCATGGTTATGCGAGTGAAGAATCATCTTTGAAAGATATATTTGAAAATAATCCATTGAATAAGACAATATTTATCTCTCATACATCTCTTTTTGATAAATCAGTTGAAGGAATTGCTTCGACAGATTCTTTTTTAAAATCTGTCCAATTTCACCCTGAAGCTAATCCTGGCCCAAAAGATGCGCATATATTTTTCAGGGAAATTGCAAATTATCTCGAAGGAAACAAGTATACTGTAAAAACAGAAAATCTTTTTCCACTAGTTGATGTACATTCACCAATCATAAAAACTATCCCATATAAAAGAATTCTCATTGTTGGTTCTGGGCCAATTAAAATTGGTCAAGCATCAGAATTTGATTATTCTGGCACACAGGCCTGTAAATCTTTAAAAAGTCTTGGAATAGATGTAATCCTACTCAACTCGAATCCTGCAACA
Organism: Halobacteriovoraceae bacterium; assembly: GCA_020635115.1. Taxonomy (NCBI): domain Bacteria; kingdom Pseudomonadati; phylum Bdellovibrionota; class Bacteriovoracia; order Bacteriovoracales; family Halobacteriovoraceae; species Halobacteriovoraceae bacterium. Next base: position 24,378 of record JACKAK010000003.1, read on the forward strand.
ATAATGACTGATCCCGAAATGGCAACTCATACATATATAGAGCCCATTACAAAATCTACAATTAAAAAAATAGTTGAAAAGGAAAATGTCGATGCCGTTCTTTCAACGATGGGAGGACAAACGGCCTTAAATATTTGCCTTGAACTAGAACAAGAAAACTTTTTTAATGAAAGAGGAATACAGCTTTTAGGCGCTAATGTTGAAACGATTGAAAAAACAGAAGATCGTGATCTCTTTAGCTCTGAACTTGACACTCTTGGGTTTAAAACGGGCAAGAGATATCACGCTCATTCAAAAGATGAGGCCTTATTACTGGCCAATGCTAAAGTTGGTTTTCCTCTCATCATAAGAAGATCATTTGCATTAGGAGGATCGGGAGCAGCACTAGTCTATAATGATGATGATCTTTGTGAAATCTTCAATAATACAGATATCAAATTTCCCGTGACAATGGAAAAATCACTCATTGGATGGAAAGAAATTGAACTTGAAGTGATGGTAGATTGTGAAAAAAATGGGGTAATCATTTGTTCTATTGAAAATATTGATCCATGTGGTATTCACACGGGCGATAGTATTACTGTTGCTCCGGCCCAAACCATAAGTGATCGTTGTTATCAAAACTTAAGAGATATGGCCTTGAAAATTGCTATACATATGGGAGTTGTTGCTGGAGGTGCAAATGTACAATTTGCCATAAATCCAGTTGATGAAGACGAAATTATTGTAATTGAGATGAATCCTAGGGTTTCACGGTCTTCAGCACTTGCTTCTAAGGCCACAGGATATCCAATTGCAAAAATTTCTGCAATGCTTGCAGTTGGTTATACCCTTAAAGAAATTCTCAATGATATTACACAGGCCTCGCCCGTGGCCTTTGAGCCTACATTAGATTATGTGGCCCTAAAAATTCCAATTTTTCCATTTAATAAATTTCCAGAATCCTCTCAAATACTTGGCCCTCAGATGAGATCTGTTGGAGAAGTCTTAGCTTTAGGCTCTAACTTCAATGAGGCCTTTATGAAAGCTCTTAGATCTCTAGAACTTGGGCTTGAAATACCTTCTCTTGGCCAACTTAAAACAACTCCATTTCCTATAACAGAAAACTATATTAGACAAAGATTAAAAGATACAAAAGAGCTTTCATTATTAACTGTTTTAGAAGCATTAAGACTAGGAATTGATGCTAGTGAAATTTACTCTATATCCAAGATTACCCCTTGGTTCATCGAACAAATGGAAACTTTTTTACATTATGAGCGTGACTTAAAAGAAAATGGCGAACGAAGTGCAATTGATAAAGATTATTTGTATAATTTAAAGTTAAATGGTTTTTCTGACAAATACATTGCCTATCTTAGTGGAAAAACCCAAAAAGATATTTTGCAATCTAGAATTACTCATAGTCTAAAACCAGTCTATAAGGCAGTAGACACTTGTTCTGGTGAATTTAATGCTCAGACTCCTTATTTTTATTCCACATACTGCGGAGAAAATGAAGCTCGTCCATTTACAAATAATAAAGAAACAATTGTTGTAATGGGTTCAGGTCCCAATCGGATTGGCCAGGGAATAGAGTTTGACTATTCATGTGTAAAATCTTGCATGAAGATAAAGCAAAGATCTAAAAATGCGGTTATGGTTAATTCAAATCCTGAGACTGTATCTACTGATTATGATAGTTCCGATAGATTGTACTTATCTCCACTTTATTCAGAAGATCTATTTGATATTTTCTGTCATGAAAATCCAACTGGTATAGTTGCATCTTTTAGTGGCCAAACTGGTATAAAAATTAGAGGTTATATAGAAAAAGATTTTAGAAAAGAAATTCAAACTTTCAATTTTTTAGGCTCATCTTTAGAAACTTTGGAACGTACTGAAGACAGAAAACTTTTCTCTGAAATTCTTCAAAAAGTTGATATCTCGCAAACAAAGTCTAAGGAAGTAAGAGGGCATAAACAGCTCCTCAATGCGATGACTGAAATTGGACTTCCTGTCATTATACGTCCTTCTTATGTTATTGGAGGGGAATCAATGTTTATTTTTAAAAACTTTGATGACGTCAACGAATTGCCAAAACCAATTATTGAATCCCTACATAAAGAAACTGCACTGTTTCAAGTTGAGACTTATCTTGAAAGAGCAATTGAATATGATGTTGATCTCATACGAGATAAAGAAGGAAATTGTATTTTTACAATCTGTGAACATATTGAATATGCAGGAGTTCACTCTGGAGACTCTGGAATGATCTCTCCTCCAGTAGCTCTTACATCTCAGATGTATGAAAAGTTAAAAAAGATCTCAAAAGAAATGGCCGCAGAACTTAACGTGATAGGCCCAATCAATTTCCAATATGCTGTAAAGGATGAAAAGGTGTATTGTATTGAGGCAAATCCTAGAGGTTCTCGGACGCTACCTTTTTTAAGTAAGGCCTATAATTTAGATCTACCAGGAGTTGCAAGTTCTGCAATGTTAGGCGAGACAATCCAACCTTGGGATAGTGAGACTTGTGATTTTTTCTGTGTAAAACAATCAACCTTTCCATTTGATAGATTTGTTCAAGATAATATCATTTTAGGCCCAAAAATGCGCTCAACCGGGGAAACTTTCGGAATCGACAAAGACAAGGAGATGGCAATTCTAAAGTCGTATCTTGGAAATTACCCAAAACTTTTGGGGCCAGGAAAAATAGTGATTTCACTCGCTGACACAAGCAAACAAATTCTACTCACCTATTTGAAACCACTTAAGCGAAGAGGTTATGAATTTGTAGCAACACCAGGGACTTATAAATACATAAAAAAACAAGGTGTTGAATGTACTCTTGTTTCTAAATTAGAAGATGAAAAAGAAGACAATATTTCAAATATTGTTCAGGCCTTGAAAGATGAGGGAGTAAAAATGGTCTTTAACACTCCAATGGATAGTGGAAATTCAAAATCTGATGGTGAACAAATCCGAAATACTGCCATTTCCTACGGGATACCTTGTTTTACGAGAGAAGAAAATATTAAGGCCGTCGTGGAGTGCTTAATTGCTTCTACACATAATGAATTAATTCCTGTATCATTACAGTATTTACATCAAAAAAAAATGGATAATTTATGAGTGCATTAGATCATGTAATTGTCGCTTTAGATAATATGAATAAGAATCAAATTTTTGAATTTCTTCAAAAAGCAGACAATAAAATACCTACTATCAAAATTGGACTTGAACAGTTTTGCAATTATGGCCAGGACTTTGTTTTTGAAATCAGAGAAAAACATAAGTTAAATATATTTCTTGATCTTAAACTTCATGATATTCCAAATACTGTACATAAAGCAATTGCATCTTTAAACGGACTTCCACTAGAGTTACTTACAATACATCTTACAGGTGGAGCAAGAATGATAGAAGAAGCACTTATCGCGGCCAGAGAAAATCTTGCGGGAACAAAGATTATTGGGGTTACATATTTAACGTCCTTGGACCAAAGTGATTTTAAACAACTCTGGGGTTTTGAAGAAGAACAAATCAAAGGTCAATTTCAAAGACTCATTAAACTGGCCCTCGATCAGTCTTTACACGGTATAGTGTGTTCCCCTTTAGAACTCGATTGGGTTAAAGAAATTGAAAATGCTCATGACAACAATGTCTTAAAAGTGTGCCCAGGAATTCGCTTTGCGCATGAAATAGGTAAAAATCAGCACGATCAAAAAAGAGTCATGACTCCAACTGAGGCCATGGACAAGGGGGCCGATTATTTAGTTATGGGTAGATCTCTTACTCAATGTGAAGACTTGGTTTCAGGTTTAAAGAACCTTTTTTCAGTCTAAGAATAATTTCTTGTTGAGAGATTCAACTATTTTTTTAACATTTCTTACATTATCGTAGATATGTAGTTCATTTATATTGTTTATACTTTTTATTTTTCCAGTGTAACTTAAATATTTATGAATTTCATTTTCTAACTCTTCCACCTGAAGCGCATCGACTGGTATTTGATAGATAAAATGAATCCTTGTCATATCATATTCGGGCAATTGCGAAACATCGATAAAAGGAGGGAGAATCTGATCACTTACAACGTAATCTGCAAGAACAGGATTTGCCCAAAGTAAAAATATTCCTAGATGAAGTTTTAAAATTTTGTGCATCTTAAACCTCTTGTCCTTCTAGATATGATATAATTTTTTTTATATTTTCAACTTTGTCATAAATTTGAATTTCACCAAGGTTTATAAAATGCTTTATACGCCCATATTTCCCCATAAGAGTGCGAATCGTTTTCATTTCTGAAAGTATCTCTCTGTTTCTATTTTTTTTAACGTAGATAAACAGAGACCTCTCTTGAGGCCCATCTGATAAATCACTGACTGTAAAGAATGGTTTTAAATTCAAATCATCAGAAAAAGGATTTCCATAAATTCTTAAAGATATAAGTGTAAAGACGACACAAAAAGAAAATTTCATAAAAACTCCAAAATACAAAAAATTTTAACAGACTCATTTTAACAAGGACTTTAGTAATTTTTGTCATGATGAAGAACGTATTTTGTGAATTTTGTGTTAAAAAATTCTCTTTTCAAGGTAGCGGTAGATATAAGACAAAGCATTCTTATTATGAGTAAATGACTCTTTAATTTTTTGATTTGAAATATTTTGGGCCAAATCATTAGTCAATTGATAGCAAATGCCTAAATGATTTTTTGCTTCATGTTTAATTTCTTCGCATGCTTTTTTAAGAGCAATTTTATCAATTTCAACCAGCGACATTTCATTTTTTTGAAATTTTTTAAATTCTTCTGGATTTCTATCAAACCAGTTCATTGTGACTGAGTTTACAATTCCATTTTGTAAATCTAAGTTGAGATCTTTAAATGACTGATCACTGTAATCTAAAGTATCATCAATTAATTGAAATGCCAGTCCTAAATGGAGACCCAATTTTCTCAAACTTTCAATTTCATTATCATTGAGCTCTGCAAGAATACCAGGACAAGTGGTACACCAGCTCATAACACTAGAAGTTTTAAATTCTGCAACTTTACGCACTTTATCTTTGGTGTAATTTTTGTCTTTAATTAGATCTAATTGTAACCATTCACCTTCAGCTAGTTGTCCTATGACCTTGGACATTTCAGAGACTAATCTAAAATTTCCGGCCTCGGTTAACATGCGAATAACATATGCTAAGAGATAGTCACCGGCCAAAACGGCCTTCTGGTTAGAGGATTGAACATTGATGGAAGCTTTTCCTCTTCTCGTTTGAGCATTGTCAATAACATCATCATGGGCCAATGAGGCAGCATGTACCATTTCAATTGCGCTAGCATAGGTTTCCAGAATATCTAAATTAACTCCTAAGCATTTTCCCATAAGAAGTGTGAGAAGAGGGCGAAGACGTTTTCCGCCTAATAGAACAGTTCTTTGAAGTAATTTGTTGATTTCTTGATTACAAGTTTCGGAATTGATATTTAGATCAATGCTTTTAGTTCGCTTAAGAACTTCAACCGGTATATCTGCAAGAAATTTTTGAAGCATCGCGTCTCCACAAAAACCCAATAATGACCAATTGTTACAACCTGCACACCAAAATGTAAATGAATTTAAAAATTCATAAAAATGTCGTGGCAAATAGAATCAGATAACTTGAAACATTGCAATATTATGAGTATGTTGCACTAGTAATTTTATGAAAAGGAAAGTTCCATGGGCAGCACCACTTTAAATTCTAGAAAAAAGGAATCATATAAAATATTTAATCAAATTGCTAAGACTTATGACTTCCTTAATCATTTTTTGTCTTTTGGTATAGACATTTATTGGAGAAATCAAATACGTAAAAACTTACCTAAAATAAATGAACTCGACATTTTAGATTTGGCCACGGGAACTGGTGATGTGGCCATTACTCTTGAGAAAAGTCCACGAGTTAAAAGCATTGTAGGAATTGATATGTCTCACGGTATGATTGAAGAAGGTTTAAAAAAAATTCATAAAAAAAACCTAGAAAATAGAATTTCACTTAAAATAGGAGATGGGGTTCAGATTCCTTTTGATGCAGAATCTTTTGATGTTATCACACTAAGTTTTGGAATAAGAAATTTTTCTTCACCAAAAGAATCCTTAAAGAATATTAAGAGAGTTCTTAAAAAAGATGGCCGTGCACTCATCATGGAATTTTCATTGCCAAAATCTAAACTTATAAAATTTCTTTACTTCTTTTATTTTAGAAAAATTTTGCCTTATATTGGAAATCTCATCTCTAATCATGGAGATGCGTATACCTATCTCAATCAAACTGTCGAAGAATTTCCCTATGGAGATGAATTCGCAAATCTTATGAAAAAGGCCGGACTTAAGAATGTAAGGTATATTCCGCTTACGTTTGGAATCGCAACTCTTTACATCGGAGAAAAGTAATTGATCCTTCCTGGCCCTAGCAGAGATATTTTTACAATTTTATGGCCTAAATTAAAAGAATATTGGGCCAAAAGCGTTTATGAAGATCTCTATAAAAAAGGTGCTCCTTTTGATAATTTTCAATTAGAATTAAGTGAGGTCAATATTTCTCAAATGGCCAAGAATATTTCTCATCGCACTTACTGTTATTTTAGAGATAAAAATCAATTCGAAGAAATTCTAGCAATAGATAGTGTTCATGAAATATCAGAATATAATAAGGTTAAAACTATCGTTGAAAACTGTAAATTCAACGAAAATTGCAGATATTTTGGAGGGAGACGCTTTGATTTAAGTTCCCACCCTTCAGCAGAATGGGAAGAATTCAATGATTGTTTTTATTTTTTACCTCTGGCACAATGGTCGAGAAAAAATAAAAAATATACTTTAACGATCAACTTCCCCTCTGAAATTATTTATGACAAATTAATGCAAGATACTTTTTTAAAGAGGCTTGAAAACACATTTAATATAAAAAATAATATTCATGTTGAAAATGAAAGTGAAAATTTCCAAAATGACTTAAGAAATTACGGTGATCATAATACCTGGGTAGATATGATTGATAAATGCGTTCAGGATATAAAGTCAACTCAGTTGGAGAAAGTTGTTTTGGCCAGAAAAGTCATTTTTCATGCTTCACAAAACCTAAAAGGAAATCATCTCCTTTCTCAAGTTCTCGAAGACCCTCAAGAATGTTATATTTTCTTTTTGCAAAAAGATGAACACCACTCATTTTTGAGTATTTCACCGGAAAAACTTTTTGAACTCAATGGACAAACAATTGTAGTCGATTCAATTGCAGGAACAAGAAATCGAGGAGTTACTGCAAAAGAAGATGAAGAATTAGCTCAACAGTTGCAGGGTTCTATCAAAGATCTTCATGAACACCATATTGTAGCAAAGGAAATTCAAGAGAAACTTCAGGCCTTATGCTCAGACACAATCAACCCAAAAAAAGAAAATATTTTAAAGCTTAAATATGTTCAACATTTGTATACAAGTTTTAATGGACTTGTCAGGGAAGGCATAGATGTATTTGATATCATTGATAAGATTCATCCTACCCCTGCAGTGGGCGGAAGACCTTGGGTTATAGCGAAGGAATTCATCAAAGATTTTGAAAATATGGACCGTGGTCTATATGCTGCTCCAGTTGGTTATATTAGTAAGAATACAACTATAATGGTTGTTGGAATAAGAAGTTGTTTAATTGAAAATAATAATATCCATATCTATGGAGGGGCCGGAATTGTTAATGATTCTATAGGAGAAGATGAGTGGATCGAAACTCACAACAAGATGAAAAACTTCTTACAAATGTTTTAGATCATTGTCAGAATATAAATCGTCTCTGGTGCTCTTTGGTAATTGAAGAGTTATCACGACATTCTATTAAATATTTTTATTATGCGCCTGGGATGCGAAATGCTCCATTCATAAGTGCACTATCTAGACGTACTGATCTATGTATTGAGCATGGAATAGATGAAAGAGGTCTTGCATATCGCGCTTTGGGAGCATCTAAAACATCTGGTACTGCTAGTGTTTTAATTTGTACATCGGGTACCGCACTTGCAAATTTTTTCCCTGCAGTGATGGAGGCATCCAAGTCAAACACCCCCTTAATTGTCATTAGCTGTGACCGTCCACCAGAACTATTATACAATGATACTAATCAAACTATTGAACAAGACAAAATATATCAATCATTTTGTTGTCTTCATATGAATTTAGGAACACCTAATTTGGATGTCTCGCTAAAGGAATTGACGAGCAATATACACATCCTTGCAACAACGGCAATAAATAAACAACTTCCAGTTCATCTAAATTTCCCAATGAGAGAGCCACTGGATCAAACTCAAGGAGAGATTTCACAATCCTTACTTATTGAAGCTCAAAACTATTTTATTAAACATATAAATTATCATAAAAATAAATATCAATACTTTTGCCCTGAGATTTCATTTGAAAATAAAAATGTTCTTATTGCACTTGGGAGTGATCTAGAAAATTTCGAAAACCATCATATTGAATTGCTTAATAGTCTTTCTTTTCCAATAATTGCTGACATCTCAAACAATAAGAGATCTTTGTTGGATAATTTAATCATTCCCACAAAAGAAAACATGCAACTTTTGGCCAGCAAAAATCTAAATTTCGATTTTATTATTCACGTTGGAAGTCGATTGACATCAAAATATTTCTATCAATTTTGTGAGTCAATGAATACCTCTCATTTTTTAAATTTTTCCTCATGTGATAAGTTAACTGACTGCTCTTTTAATTCCCCGACTTATTTTCAGATTTCATCATTTTATCAAATTCTCGAAAAGTACTCTTTCAATAACGCATTAAAATGGAATTTTGACGATAGAAGAGAACATATTGCTGCACAAGATATTGACCTTTTTTCACAAGAATTTAGCTCTTATGTGAGTGAAGAAGATGTATTATTCATAGGTAATAGCTCCATCATAAGATCAATGGACAATTATTTCCTACCAAAAACCCCAACATATAAAATTTTAACCAATCGTGGAGTAAGTGGAATTGAGGGTAATATTGCAATGGGGATAGGTATCAAAGATGCGCTCCCTACAAAAAACGTCACCGTTATACTAGGAGACCTAAGCTTTATCCATGATCTTAATTCTCTCGTTATGCTTCAAAGGAAATCTATAAATATAATTATCCTAAATAATTTCCGAGGCGATATCTTCCATCAATTAAATATAGCCCGAGACCAAGATGTTATTCAAAAAATTTCAACGCCTCACAGTTTTGAGTTCCAATATATTTCAAAACAGTTCAATATAGATTATTTTAGAAGTGAAAGTATTTCCGAATTATTAGTCAATTATAATGAACTTAAAGGGCAATTAGGACCAAAAATTTATGAACTTATCGTCAAACCCTATCATTGATCGTTCCCTCTTAAAATTCAAATACTACACTTTGGCCATTAGGCCAAAGACATTATTTGCATCTATGGGCCCAGTAATACTTGGGAGTGGTTTGGCCATAGGAAAAAATAATTTTTCCATTTCCACAACCTTCTTAATTTTCATTTGTGCCTTACTTTTACAAGTTGCAAGTAATTTAGTTAATGACTATTTTGACCACATCAATGGCGTTGATAATGAGGAAAGACTTGGCCCTACGAGAGTTACTAATCAAGGACTTTTATCAATAAGAGAAATCCGCTGGGCAATTATAATAGTTTATACCATAGCTTTCATAAGCGGTATTCAATTGATGGCCATTGGAGGAATACCCATCATTATCATTGGTCTGACATCAATGTTTTTGGCCTATATCTATACAGCAGGACCTTATCCTTTGTCTCATTATGCGCTAGGAGAAATTATTGCTTTACTTACCTTTGGACCGATGGCCGTATGGGGAACATATTACTTGCATACAGGTGAAAATAGTTTACTTCCTCTTTGGTATGGACTTGGCCCTGGTTTGATTTCTTGGTCATTGATGGCCGTGAACAACTTAAGAGACAGGCAGAGCGATCAAAAAACCAATAAGAAAACTTTGGCAATATATTTCGGAGAAACTGCTGGTCGATACTTATGTTTTATCCCTATACTCTTAAGTGTATTTATATTAATTTTTGTCAACAAACTTGCCTTTATTTGTAATCTTTGTCTTTGCTTTTCGCTGAGAGAATCTTGGTCTAAACTACTGTTTAGCCCTATTGATGAACGACTAAATGAAATACTTGCTGTCATTGGGAAATATCTTTTTTTATACTGTATTATTACTACTCTCATATTATATTTTTAAATGATACAAGCTAAATTCAGTTATATTCAAAAAAAAATAAAAGCTAAAAAAGTATTTTATATTAAGGATAAAGAATTTCACTATCTTGAATCACTTTTCATCAAAATAGAAATAGAAAATAATGTTTTTTGCAGTGAATGCACTCCAATCGATCTCATTCATTTTAACTCAATAAATGAATGTGAGATTTTGTTAAAATCTTTTTGTGAACATGATCACAAAATCAAACACACAGACTTTAATTTATTCGCCCCTTTCTTCAATTTGATAAAGCAGGAGAAATTACCACCTCCACTTCAAACTGGCATAGAGCATCTCCTCCTTCAATTTATTCATTCAAAAGGAAAAGTCATTAGCAACAATCATGAATTTTTAGGTGATTACTATCCAACATCAAATAAAAATATCATGTCATCTCTACAAAATTTAATATTTGTGACAGATACAGAAACTTCTCTAGCTGAAGTAAGGGATTTGATTTCTGAAGGAGCTACATATTTTAAATTAAAATTAGGTTATCAAAAAGAAGTTGAAGATTTGAATTTTTTAAAAAGCTTATTTTTGTTACCTGATAAGAAAATAGTTAGAATAGATTGCAATGAGAAAATTAAGAATGAATTTATCTCAAAATGTCATGAATACATAAATTTTATTGATTACTTCGAAGATCCCCCAACTCATTCTGGTTTAGACGAAAGTAAAAAAGCCTGGGATACACCTGCTCTTTTAAATAAGACACCATTTTCAGAGAAAAATACACTCGTTATAAAACCAACTTTATTTAGTGGTATTAGTCATGTATTCAATTTCATAGATGAACATTTGCATAATCCAATTGTCTTAAGTTCATGCTATGAGGTTGGTCCTTTTCACAGCTTTTATAATTTTCTGTTTAATATTAATAAGTTAAATATGAAACAGGGCCATGGTATAGGTACTGTCAAATATATCCAAGACGTCAAATAATTTAGAAGTAAACTTTTTTTAACCATCTCTTTTTTTCACAATCTAAATCGACTAAATTGAGGATGGATAAGCTTTACATGAGATAGAATCCTAATAAAGAAAGCTATTTACAATAATTTCTATTAGAGTTACTTATGTCATCTATAGGCCAAACTAATATTTACTACCTGGAAGTTGTTGAAGTGTTGATGTGAAGTGAATGTGCATTAACCAGGTTATTTTACGATAAGGTTTTTTTGTGAAGCACTTTCGTCAAATTGCAACTATTTTTAACATTATCGCCTTGATAATGACGACCAATGTCCAAGCAAAAACTAAAGTGCAAATTGCTGAGCAGCAAGTTGAGTTTGTTTCAGATCCAGATCAACACTTAGTTCGAATCTTAACTCCTCGTGATAAACAAGTTCAAAACTCTGTCTATCGTGAGAAACTTGCAAACGCAGTTTTAAATCTATGGGAAAAACTTCATAAACTTGATGACAATTCTGTTAGTGCTCAATCAAATGATGGTAAGTTTCAAGCTGTATTAAGAGTAGATGAAAACGAAGTTCCCTATTTAGAAATTGCAGATTATGAAAATAATAAAATTCATTATAGTTATCTTGATGATGCTCCTGACATTGATGCAACTCATGAATATAAAACTTTAACCGTTGATATCCACCAAAGATTAAATGACAATTACAGACAAAATTTTTGGAAACTTCTCTATCAACTAAATCCTGAGAAAGCTGCCGATATAGACAAGGCCAAGCAAGGAATAGAATTTTTAAAAGATTTGGAAAATAAGGCCATAGAAGAGCTTGAAGATTACAAAACCATGTGGAAAAGTGAAGAACAAAAAGTAATTCAATCAATTCAATATATGGCCTCTTCTTTGATTGTGGACTGGATAAAAATGATCAAAGAACATTCTGATCTCAGTGAAAAAGAATTCATGGAGCAGTTTATCGAAAAAAATAAGGTTTCACATGAATTTCCGGAACTAGGAGCAGCAGAACTTAATAAGTTGATTTTGGAAAATTTTGAAACAGATGAAATTACATATAAATATTTTATTCGAGTAGTACATTACGAAACAGGAAATGCATACATGATCATGAAGGAGTCTGATTATGATACAGAGAATAAACAATTCATGGAAGAATTGAAACGTTATATAGCCAAACAACATATTGACTCAAACCAGGCCAATGGGAGAAACCTTTATATAATGCTTACAAAAGATCCTGATCTGAGTACTTTTAAAGAGGATCAAGAAAAACTTGGAAATATTTTTGATCAAGAACTAGAGGATCTTTTTAATCCAAATAAAATTGAAGAACATTTAAAACCTGCAAAATTTACAAAAAAGTTTAATCAAAGCTGGAAAATTGCCTCTGTGGATAAATTTGATATCGATCCAAGAATAGAAAAGCGAAAGTCTAAAATTGCTCTGGCACTAACATGTGGATTATCTCAATTTTTAGCGACAGGAATTGTCATGGGAGTTGGAGGATATCCACTCGACGTTGTGGGATGGGCGTCTGCCTTATCAGCTGGCTGGGGCTCAGTTATCGGTATATTTTCAGGGACATATGCACGTATCACAAATAGAGGAACTGAAAGTTGGAGAACATTCAAAGGTGCGATGAACGGATTTGCTTTTGGTTGGTTTTTAATTGCCATAAAAAGCGGTTGGGAAGCAGTATTAACACTAAATCCTCAAAAATTCTTAGAAGTTTATGTCTATACACTAGGAATTGCTACATATTTAAACAATGTTGTTAAAACTCATTATTACTCGATTCCAAAGAGTCGATTTGAAGTTGGAGCAACAAAAGACAAAACATTAAAGGTAAAACTGAAGGGATATAATTTTAGACCATCACATAATTATGAAAACAATAAAATATTTCAAAATAAAATGTATAAGTCTATTGAGTCTGTTATTGCAACTCCTCTAAAATTCACAATAGACAACACTATTGGCAGGGTTAATCAGTTTTTTATGGATAGAGAAAGAAGGCCATTTGGATTTGGGAAAATTGATCCAATTGCCAAAGAATGGGATACGTTTTGGCCAAGATATAATGTTGAAAATCAGGCCATATATCTTTTTCCATTTAGTTTCCGTCTAGCATACATAGTGATTCCAAGTATAAACACTCCATATTTTACTCTTCCTCTAGCTAAAATGTTATTTTGGGCCCATATACCAGCAGTGCAGGCATTAGGTATTAAGTTTACTGAAAGACTAATACAGAAAGATTTAGATAATGCTTATGAAAAAGGTTTACAGGATTTAATTAAAGAATTTGAAAATGGATCTCATTATATGTACAAGGGCCGAGAAATCTATAATAAAAATATGGCCAGTGATATTGATAGAATTTTTCAAAAGAGACTAAATGAAAGTCCAAACTCTATTTTGCTCGAAGAGCTTCTTAAGACTTTCAACAAAACTTATAAGGAAAAACTAGATGCTTTATTTAAGTCTCCTTATCTCATAGAAGAAACTGTTAATGAAATGTATCCTAATAATTTTAAACTTCGAAGACAGTTGTTGAAAATTGCAAAAAAATTCAAAAGTAAAGATAACGCACTCATAGGAATGGGTAATGAGCGACTTTCAAAGTACATCAAAAAATCAGAATACAAAGATGAAATAATTAAAGTTCTTGCAAAAATAAATGGTACTATCTACAGAGAACTAACTGAATTTGAAGATGAGTTTTTAGAAGCAAGGTTTCAAAAATTTCTTTTAGAAAAAGATGAACTTTTTCCACATAAGCTAGGAATGAAGGATCACATCGTCGATCAGAAGCTAATGCAAAACTATCATGAAATGATGAAAAAATGGACACGAAACCTACTTGTTTGGGCCAAGCCTTTTCATTGGTCAAAACTAAAGCTTGAAAATTTGACAACTCTTTCAAAAAATAAGCGCTTTGAAAACAAGCAAAAATATAAAGATTGGTACTCGAAGTTTGAAGGCATCCAAATAAGCTCGCGACTTGAAGAAATCAAAAACATTCATAGTTCTTACAATACCAATGGAAAGATAGATTATAATAGTAAATCTGAGGAAGCAAAGGAACTCAAGCAAAGAATAACTGAGGAATTTGATAATAGTTCTAATAAGAACTTTTTAAAGGCATCTATTGCAATTATTAATAGTATACATAATGAAAAATTGAAAGAAGTGAAGTCTCCACATTTCTATATAAATGAATACTCTGACTCTCTTCCAGAGAAAGACGATCTTTTAAACAAAGAACTTAAAGATATTAGTGCTCGCTTTAAAAACATAGATACAGGTATTGTAGATATTGAAAATATTGATTTTCTTAAGCATATTGAAAAAAATCCTAAAAAGGGAGATATCATAAAGGCCTATAAGGAAATTAACAAATTTGTACTTGATCAAATTGCTATATATGAAAAACCTGATTATGGGATAAATACTTACTTTGAAAGGATTAATACTCTCTTATCTCAAACGGGTTTAACTGATGAAAAATTATTAAAGTCTAAAAATATCGTTAGAACTCTTGTGAAAATGAAATTAGTGGCCAGAGCAAAGTTTGATACATTACAGTTGTATCATCTAAAAGAATTACAACATTACCTCTTCCCTGAGTTTTATGACAGTCCCAAGTTGAAAAAAAGAGAAACTAAGGGAAAAAGCAAAATTTCAAATACATCTTTTAAAGTTCCAGTATCAAATAGCTTTACAAAAGTTAAGAAAAACAAAAATGAATGTTTTAATGCTATCTCACATCTTTTAAGTGTCTAGAAATAATTAATGATACAAGTTTTTGAATTAAGACCCCTCTTATAAAAGAGGGGTCACAGCAATTTATTGAAGGAAATTAAAGGCGTCTACGCGGCCACCTGAGAGGCTATATTTTTTTAGATCTTCAACTTCAACTGACGATTTAACAAGTTTTTCTTTCACTGTTGCAACATCTTGTCTTCCGTCTCTAGCTATCATAAGGCCCAGGACTCCTGAAACAAATGGAGTTGCCATTGAAGTACCTGATAATTTTTTATATTTTCCATTTGGTAAAGTTGATAAAATATCTACACCAGGAGCAAATACATGCACGCTTTTTTCTCCATAGTTAGAAAAAGTTGCTCTTTTCCCTCGACCGTCCATGGCCCCTACTGATATCACGTTATCGACTTTATAACTCGCAGGATAGGAAGCATTTTTATCATTATCATTATTGCTATTTCCAGCGGCCGCAACGAAAAGTATTCCTTTCTCGTTAGCAAGCTTAATTACTTTTTCTAGAATCATTGATTTTGGCCCCCCCCCCCAGGAGTTTGACATAATATCAACATTCATCATGATGGCGTATTGAATGGCCTTAACAGCACCCTGAAGTGATCCCCTTCCAGAGCCAGTTAAAAATTTAAGTGGCATTATTTCAACACGTCCCATAACACCCGCAACTCCTAGTTCATCATGAATTGCTCCAATAACACCTGCACAATGAGTTCCATGCCCATTATCATCAAAAGGGTCAGCATCCATATTTGCAAAGTCATAGCCATGGATATCGTCTACAACACCATTTCCATCATCATCAACACCGTCCTGGCCATTTGCTTCGGCCTCATTGATCCAAATATTTTCTTTCAGATCTGGATGGGTATAGTCAACGCCTGTATCAATAATGGCTATTTTTACTCTTTTACTCCCTCTGGACATTTTCCAAGCATTAAGAGCATTGATATCCATTCCGGCAACGCCTGGTTTCCACCATTTGCCAGAATTGGTCCCATTATTTCTTAATCCCCATTGTTGAGAGAAAAGGTTTTTACCTTCATAGATATCTTCATCTTCACCATCATTATTTATGATTGGATCAATTGAATAAGTGTAGTTTGGTTCTACAATTTCTACTCTAGGATCTGCTTTAAGAGCTCGTAAAGCTAAGTCATTTTTTACATCTACAACTGCGATATCTCCAATTTCTGTGGAGACTACGTCATTGACCTTAAGTCCATGAAACAGTGTTTTATTGAGTGAAAAATTTGAATTCAATTGCACAAGGTACTCGTTACTATAACTTGAAAACGAGCTCCCAAAGATAAAAAGAAAAGTTAGATACTTAATATTCATGTCATCATCCTTGATGTTTGTTTGGTTAATACATCCAATTTGTATTAAACTTCATTTATACATTCATGCTATGACTAGAACCACTAGTATTCAACGTTTAATATGTTTTGTAAGAATTTGTTAGCTAATAGCGAACGGTGAGCTCTAAAAGTGGAGCTTTCCACTTTTTATTTTTCTAGCGCCTAGTGAGTATTACGTGGTAATTGATAGACTTCTGTGCTCTAAACCAATCCTGATCCTCAACTAATTCTTTAATTAGATCATTTCTCTCATCTAATCTTCTTTTAACTTCAGTGAATTGAGATATTGCGTTTGAATCACCTTCTACAGTCCAATACCAATCAACAGGTCCAATCTTTGAGTTCTCAACATTATACTTTGAAATTAACTTTTCAAGAGTAATTGGGTTTGTATTTTTTGGCCTTGAGTTCTGTGCATTGTGTGTAGCTTCATCGATAAATATAATTACGGACTTATTTTGAGTTGTATTGGAATCATCAAAAAATGTCTCTACACCTTCTTTTAGGATTGGATAAAGAAAGCTCTGATCGAGAGCAGAATTTGAAGTTTCAGAAAATTGTTCAATAAACTCGCTTACTCTTTTTGCATAAGTTTCAGAAGAATCAAGTATAAATTCTCCAGAGCTGTTGCCAATTAGTCTCCCTTGTCCTTCATCTGAGAATGAAGCCAGAGCAATACGAAGTTTTCTCCCTGAAGATTGAAAAAGCATGAATTCTCTTTCAATAGAGCTTAAGGCCTTCTCTAGAGCTCGTAACTTTCGAGTTCTTTCAAATGATCTTGTGTTGTCCAGAACAATGAGTAGATCAAGATCACCTAGTGTTTTGTTAACCTGTTGCTTTATTTTATCTAATACGGAGCTCATTGCTTTGGTTAAATTTTCATCTTTCCAGTTAAGGACTAGTGAACCTTGATTATGAGTAAGTCTAAGAAATTCATAGGTGGCAATCGTATTTATTCTGTGAAGCTGATCTCCTTTAAAATCAGGAATCCATGCTTCAAAAGGGTTTTCTGGATTTGCAACAGCACTTGAATAATCGTAGAAGCGCTCAAAGTAGACACTCTTTCCATTGCCCAAAATATATTGAATAGGTGTATTATTTTCAGATTCTTGATTTTCTGAAACAGGAAGTTTGTTCAATTGAGGTTGTTCATCTGTATTCTGAATAGCTTGGTTAGCAATATTTTCTTCCTTCTTGTCCACAGAATCAATATTTTGAGTTTTGTTTGCATCTAAGCTTGTCGTTTGATTTCCCTTATCTTCTTGGTTATTTTCAGGCGAACGTGTCTGAGTTGGTGGAGTAGAGTCAGTCTTTTTAGTTTCCTTGTCGTTGCAACCAGCTAATATCAAAAGACTTACCACGGTAAATAATATATGTTTCATAAAAAGGCCTCCACCTGTTTGATAGCGGGTCATACTAAGCTAAATTTCTTTAAAAATATAGAGTTGCTCAGTCTTGATGTAATTTTTTTGGCCCTAAGAAATAAAAAATATTTATTCATTTTAAAAATAAAATTTAAATATGAATTATTCAAGCGCCTAGGGAATATATCCTAGCCTTTTGAATAATTCTTGGCAGTCTCTAAAATTCTTCGTTGTGTATTCACTAACTATGATATCCGTTGGGATAGGGGTATCAATGAGATAATTTTCGAATATGTATAAATCGGTAGCTAAAATCTTTCTAGCGTCTTCAACTGTTTCAGAATCAAATGGTGGATTATAGATGTTTTTCTCGATGAAATTAATTTCGCTTGAGTAGAGTCTATCGGCCATTATAAACTCAATGAATTTAACTGTTTGATTGTTTTTGATCCACAGTGGATATGCGGTCCCTTTAGGTTGAATAGTTAAATCTCGAAATAACTTCAGAGCTGTTAAACCTATAAAGTATCTCAAAGGATCATTTATGAGATGTGAAAATTTTGCTGGAGGCCATCTTTTTTTTCCATCAATACTTATGAGATAGACCCTTTTCATTTTTTCAAGTTCAATCCAGGCCTTATCCATTGAAAGATTTGACAAATCTGCAATTAATTTTACAGGAAATGAATTTGCCCCAAGATATAAGGATTCCTGTACACTGTGATGTCCATCATCAAGGATTATACCTTCCTTTGTTAAAATCCCTTCTTTATATTCATGGAGTTTAAAAATAGCGTTTCGATTTCGCATTGATCTAAACTTCTTTTTCTTTGTCCGAAGTTTTACTTTCACCATATCAAATGAATATCTGCTTTGCCCTGGATGTATGTCTTCAATTTTTACAAAAATAGGATGATTTGTGCCTACGATATTTCTGTAGTAATGAAAATCAATGTTTTGTTTCGGTAGAAGTTCTTCGTTCTTAGAAATAATTTCCTGAAATTCAGATGAATTTTTAGGCATCATTGTATAGCAATTCGTTGTGATAAATATTAATGCGAACACATAGAATAGATGTTTCATTATTTTCCTTCTTTTTTTATAGAGAATTGTTTTCTACGTTCCATTAATCAGATAGTCAATGAACTAAAGATTTGCCTAAAAAAAGAAAAAACCAGAGAATTTATGTATATATATTTCAATATTCTTAGATATCAGTGAAAGTTTTTCCACATCATTGATCCAACTGGTCGAGGAGTTTTACTGTTATATTTGGCAGATGCTTTATTAAGGTAGAGGTTTTCAACTTCGCCACTTACTTCAAAATAAATAATCTGCCCGATGGGCATGTAAGGGTAGACTCTTACAGGCTGCTTGCATGAAATTTCAAGGGTCCAATAATTGCAAAAACCAACATCACCTTTGCCGGCAGTTGCATGTATATCAATACCAAGCCTTCCTGCGCTTGATTTTCCTTCTAAGAAAGGAACGTGGCAATAAGTTTCTGTGTATTCTTCAGTTACACCAAGATAAAGTACTCCTGGTTGAAGAATAAAACCATCATCCGGAATGTCGAAGTACTCGAGTTCTGTTTCTTTTTTTGCATCTAGTATTTCTTCTTTATATACAGCAAGTTCTCTACCTAAGTGTATGTCATACGAATTAGAACCTAGGGCGTTACGATTAAAAGGTTCTATTACAATGTTACCAAGTTCCATTTGTTGTAAGATTGCTTTATCTGATAAAATCATGTGCCCCCCCAGTTAGCTTTATCATCCGATCTGAATCTGATGACCTAATGACTTCGACTGACGACCAAAGAAGTTTTGAGCTTCTTCACTTTCAGAAGCTTCTTTGCAAACTATACACATTGTGCTTGTAGGACGAGCTCTCAAACGAGAAAACGGTATTTCAGAACCACATTCTTCACACATTCCATATTCCCCACATTCGATACTCTTGAGAGATTTTTCAATTTTTCTAACATAGAGATTCTTACGATTCGTTAGTCGTGTTGTGTGTGATAATAGTATACTTTCGTTTGCCTCGTCTACCACATCCCTGATATCTTTTTCTTGATCGATGAGCTCACCAAACTCTTTGCTAATTTCATCAAAAATTTTTCTTTTTTCAAGAAGTAAAATTTTTTTAATTTCTTCAATTTCACTATTACTTAAATGATGATTTTCCCTTTTCCTCATTCCTCCCCCTTCAGTAGTGATGCAAGAAAAGACCCAAAAAACCATAAAAGTTATTTGGGGTAGCGGGATAATAGAGAGATAAGGTCATAGTGGCAATTAAATTAATCTTACACTTTGTTAGAAATTTTATAATCTAACATCTATTCTTTCGGAGATTTTTTTGGGTATTGATTTTTGTTTAAAAAAACAAATTCATTAATAACGGGAGCAATGTCGACTTGATCATTTTCGACAAAAAACAAATCATAAACTTCGTCCCCTACAAAAATTTCAGTATCTTCTTCATGTCCATACTTATCCCGAACTTTATCTTGGATAAAAACAGCTTGTACATGAACGTCTATAGAATCACTCATGGCCGCACCTGTTGAAGTGCAATAGGTAATAAACTCGACATTTAATTGTCCTGTCAAAATCATGAAATCATTGAGATGTGAATTATTTTTTTTAATCATTTCCCCAATGAAAGTTAATTTAGATTTCTGGCCAATTTCATCTCTATCTTCTTGGTCAATATTTTCTTCAAGTTCACTCAAAATTTCTTTTGCCCAATCGTCTTGATCACAATCAATTTGTACACTTTTAGGTACATCCATTCCCATATACGAAAGGTGAAAATATCGGTTCTTCTTTTTATTTGACATGAACTTCTCTACTTTTGTTCAGCTTTTACACATTGTTTTTCTTATCATTCTTTTGGTTTGTAGGCCAAAAATACTTGTCTGGATTTCTTTAAAAAAGGAACTGGATCAATGGGAAAGTCATTTTTTCTAACTTCAAAATGGAGATGTGGCCCAGTACTACGTCCTGAATTTCCAAGAAGGGCTATAACTTGTCCTCGAAAAACCTTCTGTCCTTTACGTGTTAGATTTTTTTTTGCATGAGCATAGACGGTAGAAATTCCATCATTATGTTGAATTATTGTTAAATTGCCATAGCCTGAAAGACCATTATTGGAATAAATGACAACACCATCATCTGCGGCCAAAATCGATGCTCCTTTTTTCCCAGGGATATCTATTCCTTCATGTTTTCTTCCCCAACGCTTTCCATAAAATGAACTTATTTTTAACACTGATGGCACGGGCCAGAGAAATTTCCCTGTATAGAGTTCTTCTCCGTAAAGTAAATCGTTATAATCAAGATGATTTTGAAAGGCCCGTTTAATACCAGCGACCTGAGGGATAAAAAACCAGTTGCCTACTCTAAATTCTTTCCCTTGATTTGCATTCAATATGGCCTGAGGTTTAGTGCCATATGAAATAGCGATTTCTTCTAGACTGTCACCTTCTTGCAAAAGAATAAACTTTCCACTTTGCATGCTGGCACAAGAAAAAAGGAAAAATGACAATAAAATTATTATTTTCATATACTTCATATCGGAGGGTAACTATCAGACTTTAAAATTAGACCGTCAAACCGCAGTTTGTTATCAGACTATTTGCATCAATAATGTGATTTGATCAACCTCTCCATATTACTTATTATAAACGTATGAGAAAAATTATTTATATCCTCCTTTTCTGCCTACCTCTATATTCAATATATTCTGAAGAAGTTGAAATTGAAAACTGGCCTTTAATTTGGCAATACTTTACAGAACAAAAATTGACCTCCGAATATTATCAACTAAAAGGAGATGATTTAAAAAGCTACCAGCTGCGGTATTTACATGTGAATAGGAACTCGAAAAACTTGATATTTATTTCAACTGGTCGGGCCGAAATTATAGAGAAATATTATGAAATTATTTATGACTTAAGAAATGTAAATGCTGATATTCTGATTATTGATCAATTGGGTCAAGGGCTTTCATCACGAATAGTACAAAATAAATATGTTGGTTATATCAACAATTATGATCAATATGTGGAATCAATAGCTCAGCTTCTTCGAGATAAAAAGTTTTCACATTACCAAAGTCGATTTGCTATTGGCCATTCAATGGGTGGAGTGATCGTGCATTTATTGAATACCAAATATCCTCTTTTTTTTAAGTATGCAGTTCTTACCTCCCCTTCTTTTGAGATCTCTTTTGGGGCCATGCCCAAGTGGTTTGCTCTTCTTATTTTGAAATTGATGACATTTTTTGGTTATGGTGAGGATTTTGGGCCTGGTTTAGGGCCTTTTAAAAAAACTTCTTTTATTGGAAATGAACTTACAAGTTCTCCTTTTCGGTTCAAACATTTTAGAAATGATATTTATTTGAATAAAAATCAGTTTGGTATGCTGGGGATGGACGGGGCCATTGGAGGGCCATCTGTGCATTGGATTTCAGAAACAGTCCGGATAGGAGAAAAAATTCAAAGTAAAAATGAATTTACTTCAGTAGTCCCTTTTACAATAATTCAAGCGCAACGAGATGAAGTTGTAGATAATATTGGACAAAATAACGTATGCAAAACTCATAAAAATTGTGAGCTTATAGTTATAAAAGATTCTAAACATGAACCTTTCATTGAAACAGATGAGATTAAAAATATGGTTTTAAATATTATCAAAGAAAAAATAATAAAAATATTTTCAAATCAATCACAATAATAATTTGAGATTTCATCATTAAGATCTCTATGGGGTACGATCTCCATAAATTCAATTACGCCATCATGCCTTACACAGCCTATGGGTCTGAAGTCGGTTTTTCTTTTAAGAGATAACTTTCTAACATTACTATCTACATAATCGTGAAGTTTTACAATAAGAGGAGATTTTCCAGCTTGTAAAAGTGTATTAATTATTTTTCTTTCCAACGTGTGATGGGCCCTATTCAGTTGATCGATTAAGTTTTCTGAAAACATAAATTTTTTAAATACATTTGGTGTATTAGTTTCAACCAAGTAAACCATACCTGAAACTAAAGATAGATTTTTATTAGCTATTTCTTGCAGTAGAACTTCATTTTCCATTAGAGATCTTTCTGTTTCATAAAACATTGTAAATTGATCATCTGAAATGTCTTGTTTTTTTATTCTTTTGTTTGGATTTTTAGAGCTAATTTTATTTTTTTCTGTCTTTAAATTAGAAACATTTGTGACAATTTTACGATGTTTGTTTAAAAAATCAAATGCATCAAATTGATTTTCAATAATTTTAAGATAGTCTTCCTCTGAAATAAAATGGTGATAATAATATGGGATTTTCATTAAAAGTGAATTTGATATTTCTACAAATTTCGAAAAATTTTCTTCAAATGATGGATGTTCCTTAAAAAAGTAGAAAGCTAGTTTCTTCTTTGTTTTTCTTAGTCTTTGATTTTTTTTAATAAATTTACCAATTTTGGGACTCGTAAGTAGGTCGGCCATGAAAAGTCTTGAAATGTTGATATGTTTTGGAGGTAAATTTCTAATTATAAGATTGTAAAAACCCATATGCCATTTATTTGCTTGTGGATCAATTTTAAGTACATGATAAAATTCATTTTCAAGATGCGTAATTGTCAGATGCTCAATTTGATCAATTACCTTTAAGAAGTGGTAAAGATAGGCATCGGATAAATCTACTTCTTTGTAAAATTTAATGGCCGTATTTATACCTAGGAGTTTAGCTATTTTTGTAAACGAAGACGGAATTCCCTTTGGAAATTTTTTATTGAGTAACTCAGAAGTACTTAAGGGAATCTCAGATTCATTTAAAAGGTGCTCTGAAGAAAAAAAATCAGTATCTTTTTTCTTTTTATCCAATTCTAATTGTTCAGCTTGGGCCTGACCTATTTTAAAATGTTCATCTGTT
Source organism: Halobacteriovoraceae bacterium (assembly GCA_020635115.1). Taxonomy (NCBI): domain Bacteria; kingdom Pseudomonadati; phylum Bdellovibrionota; class Bacteriovoracia; order Bacteriovoracales; family Halobacteriovoraceae; species Halobacteriovoraceae bacterium. Next base: position 48,028 of record JACKAK010000003.1, read on the forward strand.
AAAAGTTTTTCTATGATATGTGAATTAAACCGAAAAAGGTCTATTGTTGAATATCTTTTTAATTTTTTTTCAAATTTTTTCATCATATTTATTTTTTCTTTTGCGTCCATCCCAAATAAATCCCTTGAGACTTTGAAAGCAATTGCATTCATAGCATGTACAACTTCAATAGATTCATGTTTATAAGACTCTGACCATTCTAATAGAAAAGGATCGTGGGCCTTGTACCATTGGTAGAGTTTATTTCCGACTAGAAGTTGCATTTCTACCGATGGGTTTTGCACTATCTTTCGAATCTCATTAGATAATATTGAAAAATTATCTACACCTTCATTTTCAACAAAATTATCAATTATATTATCTACGAGGTTTAAGATCATTTCTCTTTTACTATAGTTAGTTTTAGAAATATTCGTACTAATAGGTAAAGAGTTATTTTGGTGAGACTTTTTAATTTTTTGAAGAATTTCATCATGAGATTTAGGTATATTAGTTCTATTTGCAGTAATCAAAATATTCGCATTTAGTCTTTGATTGCTTGTGATAACTTGCAAATATTTTTTTGGAGAGGATGTATTCTTTTTCATAAACAACAAAATTATTTCGTCTTGGGAGAGAGATTTTAAAAAAGTTTCTTTTTCTTTTGCAAGTAAAGCTGCAGAATTTGCTATTTTTTCAGCGACAATCTGTACTCCTTTAATTTCCAATTCTGAACTTGAAAATAATGCACTCAAGCTTGCCAGAGCATCTTTGTGGGTTTTTGATTTGTGTTGAAAGAGAACTAATTTTTTTTGAATCTCTGGAATATGATTAATGGCCCAATAGCCAAATAGACTCATCAATTTTCCGCGTATAAATGCGTTTTTGTATTTGTGGTTAATATAAAGTGCGTGTTGGAAGTGTAGTTGAGCAGAAGCATGACTATAGGTATTCAAAGTCTCATCATACGCTCTCAGTATAGTGCGTATCTCATTTTTTTGTAAAATCTTTTGTCTTAATAATTTGTTTTGACATAGTACTTTTAGTGAATCATTTGCAATTACACTCAAGCAATTAAAAACAAATATTATAAATATAACTGATTTAAGCTTCAAAGACTCAGCCCTTTTTTGTTTAGAATACTTATATTTTTGAGAATGAAGATTCAAGTTTTAAATAAAAAATAGCACACATATACATATTTTTTATTTATTTTTTTAATTTTTTCTCAATTAAATGTTTAGATCTTAAAAATTGGAAATTTTGATTTACTTTTGAGATTTGCATATCACTTTCAGCACTTATATCAGGATCAATGAGTTTAACTTTAAAATCCCCCAATTTTTCAGTATCTCGCATAACCATAATATTTTCTAATTTTGGATCACCATGAACAAAACCCAGTTTCTCATATGAATTGAGAATTTCTTCTACTTTATTAATTATTTTCGTTGCTTGTTCATAAGAGATACGCTCTTCGTTGACTAATTCAAAAAGTGTTTCTCCCTCAATATGTTCAATAATAATCCCACGAGGTAAACCATCCTGGTCATAAACAACTGAATAGACAACTGGAGTGATATTTCCTAGTCCGTGTTCAACTGATTTACTATTTAATTTGAGAGAATGAAAAAAAGATCTATTAGGTCTTGCAGTGTCACTATTTTTACTGAATAGTTCTCTTATATGTCTGTTTGCTTCTTTTTTATGCTTTTTCCCAATGTTAAAAAAATCATGATAGTGCTTATACACGACCTTATTTTTTGTGTAATTATCATAAAGAAAAAAGACAACGCCTTCTTGTCCATATGCGCCTTTGTGAAAAACAGTATACCTGTTCTTGTATTGATGAGAAAGTAGTGTTTCACAGTCTTTCACTTCAATGCATGAAGCAAAATCAACTAAAATTAAATTCAATATTAGCATTAGTATGGAAAATTTCATGAATTAAACTAACACAAAACGATCAACTATTCTACAAGATGTTGTAGGGTTAATATAAATTACTCACTTATAAACTTAAATCAAATAGGCCAACTATATAAAATTACACTAGAAATAAAATGTTTTTAAACCTGAAGCAAACATCTGTTCCATCTTGACCTACTTGCAGTGAACACAACTTGGAATTACAATAAGAAATCACAATATATTTATAGGGAGACTATTAATGAAAATAACAATGTATCGTAAAGAGCACCAAGATCTAGTGGCGATGGTTGGAGAGATTAAAGGATTAATGAGAAATAGTTCTGATAATGCTGAACAAATTGTCAAAACACTGGGATCAATGACAGGCAAAATTAAACTCCACTTGGCATCTGAAGACCAAAATATGTATCCCAAATTAATTAGTTCAACTAATACTGAAGCTGTAAAAGTTGCAACCGACTTTCAAAATGAAATGGGTGGGATAAAGGATGCTTGGGTTGATTTTGTTACAAGATGGAAATCTTCTGAGAAAATAAAATCGGATTCCAATTCTTTTAATAATGAGGCAAATGGGCTTTTTTCAGCTTTGGCCAACAGAATTGAAAAAGAAGAAAGTGTTCTATACAAATTAGCAGAGGAAGTTGCTTAAGCTCTTTTTACTTTTTGAAATGTATTTATAAAGAGATTATTTTACTTTTTAGGCACTTTCGATTTTTTTACATCTAACTGTAATTTATTCGAAAGTGTCTCGTTTTGTTTTTCTAAATATCCTATCGCACATTTGGAACAATTAAGTAAAATGTATTAAAATACACAAAGATGGAGAATGTAACTCTGATTTAACATTTAAAAGGTTACATTAATCTGAAAATGGATATTCTCTTCAGAATAACGAAAAGATATTGCCCTTAGACTTGGATTTTATTCGATCAAGAAATAAAATGATTCAAAAAAGGAAAATTCTGTGAAGATATTTTATATAATTACAACATTCTTGATCGGATGCTTACTCCCCATTCAGGGAGGTGTGAACAATTTACTATCAGCAAAGATCTCAAGTAATATTGCCGCTGCCTTTTTTTCATTTTTGGGTGGAACCATCATATTACTTATAATGCTTTTGCTGACAAAATATAAACTACCTCCATTAGAACAATTAAAAGCAATCCCCTTTTATTATTGGTTTGGCGGTCTTCTAGGTGCTATATTTGTTACTTCTGTGATTTTCTTTGCGCCAAGGATCGGTATTACAACCTTTTTATCAATAGCACTTGCAGGACAATTCATCGCAGGATCTCTATTTGATCACAAAGGATGGTTTGGTTTTTCACAATATCAATTCAATTGGCAAAGATTCGTTGGCATCCTAATTATCTTTGTTGGTGTCTTTCTTGTAAACCATTCGAGGCTTAGTTCTCCAAAATAGATTTTAGAAATTATTTTTTCATTCCCCAAGTTACTCCTTGAGGTGAATCCATAATTTCAATTCCTAGATCATTAAGTTGATCTCTAATTTCATCAGATCTTGTCCAATTTTTTTCTTCTCTGGCCTGAGTTCGCTCTCTTAACAAACTCTCCACAAATACTCTGTCTATATTTTTTTGACGTATTAAAATTTCATCAATATCTGCTAAAATTTCTGCAGGAGTATACTGAAATAATCCAAGTACATTACCGTAATCCATTAACCAATCTTTGAAAATTTTTGCCGTGTAAATAGCATTGGCATCCTTCATTTTCTTAAGAATATTTAATTTATTAAATTCACGAACCACATCAAATAGGACCCCAAAAACTTCTGAAGTATTAAAATCATCATCAAAGGCCGTGTTAATTTTTTCACCACTAACTTTAAGCAGTTTATCAAATTGATTGAGTGCTTTGTTTCCCACATTTTCATTCTCAAGAACGGTATTTGCATCCTTTAAAGCATTATAGAAACGTGATAAACCACTCATCGCTCCATTGATTTTTTCGTCGCTAATATTTAAAACTGATCGATAATGGGCCGAAAGAAATAAAAATTTAAGAATTTCAGGGTGATATTCATCCATGAATTCCCGTCCAGGAATCAAATTTCCCAGGGATTTAGACATCTTCTCGCCATCCATATTTATAAAATTATTGTGCATCCAATATCGACAATATTCTTTTCCGCTGGCCCCTTCGCCTTGGGCAATTTCATTTTCATGGTGTGGAAAAATCAGATCAATTCCACCACCATGTATATCAAATGTCTCTCCTAATATTTTTTGACTCATGGCCGTGCATTCAATGTGCCAACCTGGTCTTCCCTTTCCCCAAGGTGAATCCCAAAAAGGTTCTCCACTTTTTGCTGGCTTCCAAAGAACAAAATCTGCTGGATTTCTTTTTTTCTGATCAACTTCAACCCTTTGCCCTGCATTTAAATCTTCAAAGTTTTTACCACTCAAACAACAATATTTTTTGAATTTTTCTATTTGATAAAACACTTCGCCATCGACGACATAGGCCATATCGTTTTCAATCAATTTTTTCACAGTTTCAATAATCTCATCCATATATTCAGTTACTTTAGGATTATGCGAATGAGGAGTTAAACCAAGTCTGGCGTAATCTTCTTCAAAAGCTTTTATATAACGTTGACTTATTTCTGCAGCACTAACACCTTCTTGCAATGCTTTGTTGATAATTTTATCATCCACATCTGTATAATTATAAACATAGATGACTTCATTGCCCTTTTTCTCCAACCATTTTCTCAGAGTGTTAAAAAAAATCGCACCCCTAAAATTTCCTATATGTAGATAATCATAGACAGTGGGGCCACAAACATACATTTTCACTAGACCTTGTTTAAGAGGAATGAATTCTTCCTTTCTTTTTGACATTGTGTTGTATATTTTAAGTGACATTTTTCCTCCACATTTCTTTGGCACTAAGGCAATATAATATAGTTTTAACGATATGACTGGCCAGCCAGTTCTGACTGATAAGGAATTTTCATGGAACTTGATATTATTATTAACAATGGTACATGTGTTTTACCAGATGGTGAGACCAAATGTTCTGTAGGTATTAAGAAGGGAAAAATAATCTTTATTACGGAAGATGAACTCCCCCATACAGCAAAAAAGATTATCGATGCGACAGGACTTCATGTTTTGCCTGGCGTTATAGATTCTCAAGTCCATTTTAGAGAACCAGGGGCCACTCACAAAGAAGATTTAGAAACGGGTTCAAAAAGTGCTGTATTAGGGGGAGTGACTACATTTCTAGAAATGCCAAATACGAAACCTCCAACAACAACTGAAGGTGAAATTGCTTATAAGGTTGAAAAAGCAATTGGTCGCTCTTATTCAAATTTCGGTTTTTTCATCGGGGCCACAGAGAATAATCTAAATGAACTCAAAAAAGCGTCTAACTATATCGGATGCTGTGGAATTAAAATTTTTTTAGGAAGTTCTACTGGTTCACTTCTTCTATATGATGATCAGAAACTTCTTGAAATTTTTGAAAATACGAGCTTACCGATTGCCGTTCATTCTGAAAATGAGCAGAGATTACAGGAAAGAATTGATATTCTTAAAAATTCTAGCAATGTGGCCGATCATCCAGTATGGAGAGATGTGGAAACAGCGCTAAGTTCTACAAAAAAAATCATTGAGCTTGCAAAAAAATCTGGCAGAAAAATTCATATCCTTCACATAAGTTCGGCCGATGAAATCAAATTTCTAAAGGAAAATAAAGATTTTTGTACGGTTGAAGTGACTCCTCAACATCTCACTCTAACCGCTCCTGATTGTTATGAACAGCTAGGAACTTTTGCTCAGATGAATCCGCCTATCAGAACATCTGAACATCGAGATGCCCTATGGGAGGGATTGAAAGAAGGTACTGTAGACGTGCTTGGATCTGATCATGCACCACATACTATCCAAGAAAAGCAAATGGGTTATCCGATGTCTCCATCAGGTATGCCTGGGGTTCAAACTATACTTCCTCTTATGCTTAATTTTGTAAATGAAGGGAAAATATCATTAAAAAAAGTTGTTGAGTTATTAAGTGAAAATCCTGCAAGCCTCTATTCGTTACAAGGAAAGGGAATAATTCATGAAGGATATGATGCAGATATAACAATTGTCGATATGAACAAAGAAGTTGTGCTTTCAGATGAACTGATGGCCTCTAAATCTGGTTGGACGCCCTTTAAAGGAAAAAAAGTGAAAGGTTACCCAACACATACAATTGTTGGAGGGCAAGTCGCTATGGAAAATGGAGTGATTGTCAGTTCCCCCCATGGAAGGCCAATAAAAAGGAGTGAAGAATGAATTATCCTCAACTAGTTAATAATGCTTTTGAACTCGCTAAAGAGGCACAAAAAAGGGCCTATGCTCCTTACTCAAAGTTTCACGTAGGATCAGCTGTGAAAATGATAGGAGATGATCAAATTTACGTAGGATGTAATGTCGAAAACGTTAGTTATGGGGCCACCATTTGTGCCGAAAGAAATGCTTTAAATACAAGTGTTGCCTTGTCTGGAAAACGTAAGTTAGAATTTCTCATCGTCGTTTGTGACAAAGAAACACCAATTCCCCCCTGTGGATTATGTTTGCAGCATTTGAGTGAATTTTGTGTTTCTGAAAGCATTATCTATCTGGCCAATACAAAAGAGATATTTAAAAGCTTGACCTACAAAGAACTTCTACCCTTTTGTTTTGATTCCTATGAATAAATTGTTAGAGTACCGTAATTGAACCTTTGCCAATTCCTTCGTATGCTCTGACTTCAACTCTCTCATTTTCCCCTACTTGAGCTTTGACAATTTTTGCAAAATTAATTGATAAGTTTTCAACTGTAGATTCGTCTTGTAGGAAAAAGACGTGTCTTCCAGGGATTAAACCTTTAAAAAAACCTTGGGATGATTCATACGCAATCTGTACATTTGGGCAATTTTCAACGCTCCCAAGCGGGATATCTCCATGAGCAGAAATAATTTCTTCTTTATTTTGAACATTGTCCCAGAAACAAAAATGGATATTTCCTTTAAAAAGATCGTTTGCAAACATTTCTTCAAATTCGGGCATTCTTTGATCGTTGACAAGGACATCTACTGTATTGCTATGTCCATGGAACAATCTTTGACAATTACCATAATGGTCTTTGAGTCCATGAGTGTAGTGGAATTTAGGTTTATTTGCGGGTAGGATTTCATCAATAAGTTCAAGTTCAATGGATATGACATTCTCTGGCATTTCTTTCAAGATAATATTTTCAAGATGAGTTGTTAAATTTGAGCGTGACACATGCTTGGCCGGAATAATGCATAATCCTTGATCAGGGCATTCGTATTGAATTATTTCCCCCTCAAGTCCAAAACTAAATTCAAATTGTGAAATTCCTTGGTTGGATTGTGCCAAATTTTCAGGAATAACTAATCTATGATCACAGTCCCTATCGATAATTTCTTTAACTTTCTTTTTAGCGTAAGAAAAGTCATAAAGTATGCCTTCATCATCCGTTTTGCCGATAAACTTGACGTTCACGATCAATGATTCACCAACAAGTCCCTTGAGATGATCAAGATAAGCAAAATCCAAAACTGTCACGTGCTTATAAAATAATGTAATATTCATATTTTGCCCTTAATCCTCCAAGACAAACTCTATACAAATTGAATAACTTCTATAGTTTGTCTTGCAATTTAACATATATATAGTAAAACTATCACCATCTAGCAATATACGTTATTTTTATACCTATTTTACACGTAAATTTGCTAGAATGAAAGTATATACAGAACCATAAGGAGCTCTTTATGAATTTAGAAGCTTTAAGAAATAACCACCAGAAAATCCTAGATTGTGACATAAAAGATGATACTGGCCTAAATGATTTCCAAAAGATTCCAGATAAACATGCTTGTTCAATAAATAAAGTTGGAATTGAACGATTTCGGCTCCCAATTTCCATTAAGCACGATGATGGAACACTTATGTCACATGATTCACATGCCTCGATGTTTGTTTACCTGCAGGAGGGCAAAACAGGTGTTAACATGAGCAGGTTTTGCGCTATTGTGCAAGAGGAAGTCAACAGAGCACCTCTATGTTCTCACTTAATAGAGGGAATTTTAGAGCGTTTTCGAAAGGATTTACGAGACTTTGATGATGAGGAACTTATTCCTGAGTCTTATCTAACTTTGAAATTTCAATACGCAGTAAAGCAGCCCTCTTTAAAAAGTGAAAATTGGGGTTGGCAGTATTATAAAGTGTCTCTCAATGGAAGTGATACACCTCAGGGTAAATTGTTAACGACAACAATAAATTATGAGTACTCTTCAACTTGTCCCTGTTCACTTTCAATGGCCAAGCAGTATGAAAAAGAATATGCGGAGGGATTAACGACTGAAGGAAATGGAATTGCAACAGCTCATAGTCAGCGATCTGTTGCAACGGTAGATGTAACTTGTAAAATGGGAAATTCTCTTACAATTGATGAGATCATCTCTTTGCTAAGGATTGCACTTCCAACGGAAACTCAAAGTTTAGTAAAGCGCGTTGATGAACAGGCCTTTGCCATTTTGAATGGTGAAAATCCAATGTTTGTTGAGCATGCTTCTCGAAGATTATCTAAAGTACTTAATTCAGATAAAAGAATAATAGATTGGAAGGCCAAAGTAGATCACTTGGAATCACTTCACAGTCACAATGCAGTTGCTTATATTTCAAAAAACTAACTGGCCTTTTTGGTCGAATTTAGAATCCTTACAACTTCTGAAATATTAAAAGGTTTAGTAATAATTCCATTCATACCACATTCTTGACAGGCCAGTTTTATATCATTTTCAGCACTGGCCGTAACGGCATAGATTGGTAGATCACTTCTACTTTTCATTTTTCGTATTTGTCTCGTTGCTTCATATCCATCTAAAACAGGCATGAGTAAGTCCATAAGAATTAAATCGAATTGAAATTTTCGAACCATTTCAATGGCCTCTTGCCCATTGAAGGCCACTTTACAAGTATGTCCGTTTTTTTCTAGGAGTTTTCTTAACATTTTCGAATTAATTTCATTATCTTCAACAACTAAAACGTTTAAATTCTCATTTGAATAGATAAAATCGTCAATAAACTTTTTAGATTTTTTAGAATTGATTGGAATATGCACTACAAATTTCGTCCCCTGTTCGGTTTTACTATCAATTGAAATAGTCCCATCAAGTTTATCAATAAATTCTTTTACAATGGAAAGTCCAAGACCAGAACCTTGATATTTTTTGGAACTCGTAAGATCTCCTTGATAAAGAGATTCAAAAAGTTGTAATTCATTTTCTTTATCAATTCCGATCCCAGTATCAGAGATCTTAAAGACTATCATTGGTTTATTGCCTGCGATAGAGACAGAAACATGAAACTCTATCATTCCCTTTTCAGTGAATTTAATCGCATTTTCTAATAGATTTATGAGAATCTGCCTTATCGCTAATTCATCTGTAAAAATCTTATAAGGAACATTAGAGTCAAAAGTTGCTTTAAAGTTTAGATTTTTCTTACCAGCTTCAAGAAGATAGACCGTTTCTAGTTCTCTAAAAACCTTGTGTAAGTCTATTACGCCTTCATTAATTTGATATTTACCTTGTTCAAGTTTTGTATAGTCTAAAATATTATTGATAATCCCCATAAGACTAAAAGAACAGTCTTTGATCATTTCTAAATTGTCACGAAGATCTTTGTCAATATTATCTCCTTCTAAAATAAGTTCAGACATTCCTAGAATACCATTCATAGGAGTGCGAATTTCATGATTCATGTTTGCAAGGAAATCAGATTTGTATTTAGATAATTTTTTTATTTCAATTAAGGCATTTTCTAATTCAAATGTTTTCTGATCAACTAATCTATTAATTTGCCTTTCTTGTCCTAATATTATGAGTAATATAATTTCAAATAAAATAACAAAAAACAACCCTGCGGCCAGAATTGTCCAAGTGTACCAACTTTTATGAACTTTCAAATAGGATTGGTCAATGAAGAATAACGATCTTAAATTTGTATCAACTAATTTAAGATCCATATATTTAGTGTAAATCGGAAGTTTAGGATTCTCTTTATCATAACTACTATAAATTTGAACTTGTTCTTTGTAATCAGAAAAAGATTTATATAGATTTAATTCTATTCCACTTTTTTGCATATCTTCTTTTAGTACAATTAAAAGCTTAGAAAAATCGAATACACCTTTTACAAGACCTATTGTATTTCCATTCATATGTTTAATGGGAACAAAAAGTTCAAATATAATTTCATTAGAATTTTTTTGTAAAAAATTGGATATTAATACAGTTTTATTTTTGTTAATGGAATCTGTCATTTTTTTCAAGAACAATGGAGTTGATCCTAAATCATAACCTAATTGATAATTTTCGGATTCAAGAGAAGTAACATAAGTGAGAGGGAAATAGAGATCTCTTTTTGAAATAGGAACGTAGTTTCCAAGTTCATTTTTTTCATAAAAGTTTATTTTAAAACCATCATTTTTTTGTAGATCTTTTTTAAAATCATTAATTTCTTCTTTTTTTACGATTGGAACCCAAGCTAACTGAAGAACTCCTATTTCACGATTTATGAGATTTTTAGTAAAAGATTTATATTCTTGTAAAGTTACCTTTTGACTACTTTCGAATAAACGCTGTATATTCGAAATGATTTCAATATAATTTTCAAATGACTTCTCTATCTGTTTTGCAAAGTATCGACTTTCTTTATTAAACTCTTTTTCTATTTTTTCTTCTTCCTTCTGGCTTATTATAAAAAATGTTGTAATCACTGTAGTAAGTACAATCACTATTGGAATGATAATAGTTCTTATTCTTGTTGGACGTTTAATTATTAAAATGGCCAGAGGAGTGATTAAAACGCCTCCAATAGAATCACCAATCCACCATGTTAGCCAGTTAGTAGCAAAAGATTCAATAGGAATGACATTAAAAAAATAAAGGGTACTCACTCCAATTGTTGCAGAAACTAAACAGCTAATAGGACCTGTAATGATGAGGAATTTCATAATTTTAAAGGGTTCTTCAATAAATGATGGGAATTTACAGAATTGTTTTATGAGAAATGCTGAAAATACAGCATGTGTATAGGCCCCAAAAGAAATAAATAATGGAGCACTTAATGGCCCCACCTCTAATAAATTATTATAGTTTAATGTTATATCTATATTAATTAGAAAAGATCCAATCAAAGATCCAAGAGCGACTCCTGGCCCATAGAGATATGCAAATGCGGTTGCTATTCCAGTTGCTGGCCAAATGGCCGAAGCATAACCTGGTGGTATGGCCAGGAGAAAAGCTAGTTTTGATGAAAAGTAATACAATGTTGCGAGAATAAATATTCTTGCGACAATCCGATAGTTATTAAATGTTTTCAAGAATTTTTCTTCCATAAATCCTGTCCAATAATATATTCTTCATCGGATAGATTGTTTAGATTTTTAAGAATATAAAGATTAACGAACTATTCTAGACAGGATAAAACTTTATTAAATGTTTCCTTATGAGTTAAAGTGAGTAATACATCACCACTAGCAAATTCGTAGTCGGAAGGTGGGGCAAATATAAAACTTCCATCAGATTTTCTAACACCAACAACGATTATACCATCTCTTTTTAATCCACAATTAACTAAGTTTTTCCCTTTAAGTTTTGAATAATCTTTTATTGGTAGATCAATTAGCTCTACTTCTGTATCTCCTCCTCGAATTCCTTCAATTCTAATTATTTCTTCAAGATCTGGATTAACTAGAGTTTGAGCAACTTTGTGTGCTGACATTGAAATTGGTAGTACTACCTTATTTGCACCAGCTCTAATAATTTTTGGTCTGGCCTCTTCTTCACTTGCCCTAGCAATTATATAGATATCTGGATTAAGACCTCTTGCTGCGAGCGATAAATATAAATTGTCCGCATCATTATCAACCATGGCCGCTAGGAACGATGCCCTCTCTACACCAGCTGAGATTAAATGTTCATCGTGTGTGGCATCTCCCTCAAGCCAAAGATAATCACTCTTTTGAAGATCACTTATTAAGTTTTCTGATTTTTCTATCACTACAAATTCTCTTTTTTTAAATTCAAGTTCTTTACAAATAATTTTTCCCATTCGACCAAATCCACAGACAATAATATGGCCAGAGAGTTGATTAATTTTCTTTTGCATTTTCTTCCTCCGACTTTGTGATAAATCCATACTAAAAAATATGCTCATTAATCCTGTTACTGAATAGGCTACAACTCCCATTCCTACGAGTAATAAAATTACTGTAAATAGACGGCCAACACTTGAGAGATTATTGACTTCAGAAAACCCGGTTGTCGTTAGGGTTATAATTGTCATATAGAAGGAGTCATTTAAATTCCAACCTTCAATATACATGTAACCTAGAGTTCCAACGCCAGTTAATGAGAAAAGAAGAAGTATTAAGATAATAGAATATCTTTGCTGATTCCTATCCATATTTACACAATTCTCCTCAAGATCTATACTGACTTATTCATTTTTATTATAGCAGAATATAATTATTTATCTTGATAAAATCGAAATTAAAAACAACAAAAAAGCATTTTTATCAACTACTGATATCTAGAATGGTCTTGATTCTTTTACTTCTGGTCTGTTTCCATTTTCAGCAATGAAATTCATAATTTTTTCAAACTGAGAACAATCATAAATTGATCGAAATTGAAACCACTCAATACAACTTAGAAGTCCATGGCCTAAAAAATCCCATTTTTTTACTAAATGGTTTTTTTCTAAATAACTTAAAGATTTCTCAATCCTATTGATTTGTATTTTATAAAAACTATTTTGTTCGAATTGAGGGATATATTTCATAAACTGAAAGGCCAAGAAGCCAGCATCTGTAATACCATCTATAACAGATAAAGTATTTTGAAATATTTCATCTTCACGTGCTTGAGCAAGATATACATTATTGAGATATTCATATATCTGCCTTGATTCAAATATAGTCATTTCACCATGGATTAATATTGGAATTTTTCTTAATACATTGAGGGATTCAATATAGGTCAAATCTTTTTCATCTTCAAAATCAACTGATTTAAAATTAAAGTCTTGGCCATGTAAAAAGAGTCTTAACTTTCTGGTATAGGGGGAACGGTGTGTTCCAATTAAAACAAGCTCATTCATCATGTCTCCAATGTTATAAAGTATCCCTGGTGCTTTCTCATATTAAGAACGCCTTTTTCAAATATGAGGTATTGTCCTTTAATTCCTGTCAATTTTTGTTCCACAACTGAAGTTTTATCAAAACTAATTGAATTAATTTTTTCTGGAACACTTAAAATGGGATATTCGATTAATGTAAGATCATCGTCTAAATCTTCAGCATCCATATGATCTAAAAGATCAGCAAAATCATTATAAATTTGTTCTCTTAAATCATAGAGATCAATTTCTTGTTCTACTTCTCCTTTTATCATTTTCCGCCAATTCGTTTTATCACTAAACATTGATTTTAACTCAACTTCTATTTCTCCAGCACTTTTTCTGTCTTTAACTCTTACAACAGGTAGGGCCTCTGTGGCGCCTTGATCAATCCATCTTGTAGGAATTTGTGTGTGTCGTGTGATCCCAACTTTCACATGAGAAGAAATTGCGAGATACACAAAATGTGGAATAAAGCAGTGTTTTTCTCCCCATTCTTTATCTCTACACGTTCCTTTACTATAATGACACAATTCAGGTTTAACGATACAAACATCGCATTCAGGTAATTGCATAAATGCTTTATATGAATATCCCTGATTGTATGTTTTTTTGATTTTCTCACCGGTAGCAATACAATTGATCTGGCCATTGTACTCAAGTTTGATATTTCTACCAATAAATTGATTCATTGGAACTAAATTGTCACCAAGAGGCAAAGAATAGCTAACAGGAGAATTTAATGTTGTTTTCATTTTTAAAATATTTCCGGAGAATTTCATGGAAGTGTTCCTATAAAGTTAGCTAGTTCTCCAAGAACATTTGGAGGTATTTCATGGCCTCCAATAAATGGCCGGTATGTTAACTTGGAGCCTGAGTTTATAAAAAAATCTCGAAGCAATATAGCAGTCGAGTATGGTAGAACAGGGTCTTGCTGCCCATGAGATTGAAATATTTCAAGTTCAAAGATTTTACCTTGATTTGCACTCCAGTTTTGTTTTTTTGTGAATGCTCCAGATAGTATAAGTAACTGTTTTGGTTTTAAATCACTATTGAGAACAATATCTGTGGCCATCATGGCCCCTTGGGAAAAACCGCCTATAATTATTTTATCGTAGTTTTTAGATAATTCATTCAAAAGGCCCTGAACTTTTTCACTGGCCATATCTAAACCTTCAGGATTTTGATTGGCAAAATATTCAGGAAACTCTCCAGAGCTGACTGCATTTTGAAAATCCATCATTCGTATTGGAAACCATGCTCTTCCTGTCATGAAAGGCCCTATTGGTACTTCAAGTATTCCATTCGGAAAATACCAATCAAAGCGCCCTTGAGAGTCTAAATAACCCCCAAGATTAAAAAGATCATTACAATCGGCCCCATATCCATGAAGCAACACTACTGCTGTCGCTGAATTATTTAAATATTCCCGAAATTCAATTTGTTTTATTTTTTTCATTTGATAACACCAATTTTTTTTGAAAAGAAGTTTTCCCACCATAAACTTCATTCTTAACATTAATAATGCTTTGATTTTTCAAACTCTTTAGTTCAATAATCGTGAAATTATATTGTCCATCTATTCCTACGATTTGATTGGGATTTGGATATTTTTCAAAACTACCGGGAAAAACTTTTGCATGTATACCAGAGCTAGTTATTTCAAATGTTTGTCTACCAATATAACTTTTATCTATATTTTGAATTTCTGAAAGATGTCTATCTCCTGATAAAAAGAGCACTGGTTTATCTCTTAAAATCTCAAGAAAAGTCATAAAACTATTTGGATGAAGTCTTTCATATGATTCAAATGGATGAAAGTTACCAAAAAACTGATCGCCACTTATTAAGAATGAAAGCTTTTCACTTTGATCAAGTTCTTGTTTAAGCCATTGGACTTGAGATACCCCAAAATGAGTCCCACGCACGTCATTGGCCGAGTCTCTAAATGTTCTGTTGTCTAAAAAATAGAAATTGGCATTTACGAAATTTAAACTATATCCAACCCCAAAACCTTTGTGTTCATTACTTAATTGGCCATTGGGAAAGAAAACTTTAAAAATATTTGCATTTTCTCTCGCATACTTAAAATTTTTATCCCCATTATTTTTACCGTAATCATGATCATCCCATATTCCATAAACTGGAACTAATTCTCTTTTTTTGTATAATCTGAAATTTAGTCTACCATCTACAAAACGCTGCCATAACTGTTGTGGAGATGCCCCGTTTTCGATCCATTTTCCATCAACATAATCACCATATACATTATCTCCAATGAGAAGGTACATGTCTAAGTCATGCTTGAAAACTTGTCCCCAAATATCACTTTGAATTTCAGGAAACATATCTGACATGCAAGAAGTTAATAAAAATCTAAGTTCTTTTTTAGTTGTATCCAAAGCTTTGAATTTTCTTATATCAATTGTTTTATCGGCCTCTTTTACAACAAGCAAATAGGTATTATCTTTATTTAAATTGTTCAGATGAATTTCAGTTATCATCCAATCTGAGTATGCAACAGTATGATTGATAATTTTAAAATCTTCAACACTCTGTCCATGGAGGCCATTTTTGAAAATCATGTAATCATAATTTGAAGTTTTAGTTGCTAAAATATTGATTATCGACTCTGTTTCATTTGTTGAAGTTTGAAGTATAGATAGATGCCCCTCACCTCCTGGCACAATTGAAATATTTGCGCATGATGAAATAACAAAACAACAAAATAATAAAATTTTTAACATATTATGCCTTTTTATAAGTTTTTGGCCTTTTGCGTTCAGGAAAACAAGTCTTACACAAAACACAACTTAAACCATCACATTGTCGAGCGCTACAATATTTGCGCCCGTAGAAAATAATTTGTAAATGAAGTTTATTCCATAAATTTTTAGGAAATAGTCTTTTAAGATCTTTTTCCGTTTGAACTACATTTTTACCATTTGTAAGATCCCATTGTTGGGCAATTCTGTGAATATGAGTGTCAACTGGAAAGGCCGGTTGCCCAAAGGCCTGGGCCATAACAACCGAAGCTGTCTTGTGTCCAACTCCTGGTAATTCTTCAAGGAGTTCAATTTGATTAGGAACTTCTCCATCGTATTTTTCAATTAAAATTTTTGAAAGATTATAAATGGCCTTAGCTTTTCTTGGGGCCAAACCGCATGGCCGAATTATATCTTCGATTTCTGAAACACTTAACTTGAGCATTTCTTCCGCAGAACTTGCTATACCAAAAAGAGTAGGAGTAATTTTATTTACTCTTTCGTCAGTGCATTGTGCAGAAAGTAAAACCGCTATAAGCAGAGTATATGAATCCCTGTGATCAAGTGGGATGGGAGTCTCTGGAAAAAACTCTTCTAACTTCATGGCCAGATATTCCACTCTTTCACTTTTATTCATTTTAGTTTTCTCCCTTCTCATGGGATATGAAACTATCAAACCAACTAAAACTTGGCCATTGATCATTAATGTTCTTGCACATAGAATTGAGTTTTATGAAAAGTATTATTTTGGGCCTTATAAAATTTTATCAGTACTTTTTATCGCCATTTCTTGGGACGAATTGTCGTTTTTCGCCGACATGCTCAGAGTATGCGAAACAATGTTTCATAAAATTTCACCCCATGAAGGCCTTTGCTTTAACAATCTGGAGAATTCTAAGATGCCAACCTTACTCAAAGGGAGGTTATGATCCGGTTCCAGATACACCAAAACGAAAGGACTATAAATGAAATATTTCCTTCTCTCATTAGTGCTTATTTCGGTCATTTATGCATCCGAATTCACTCAAGGTGTAGATAAATTAGAAAAAGATATTTTCGAAAAATATAAGTTTCAAGAAAACCAAATTTCTTTTACGTTTAAAGAAATTAGCTCTCTGGAAGAACAAAAACTAAATCATAGAGAATTCAATCAAACTAGGCCCTTTATCCCTGCATCAGTGGCCAAAGTCTTTTCAACTTTTTATGCTTTAAAAACTCTAGGGCCTGATTTTCGTTTCCAAACAATTCTACGATCTAACGGAATAGTAAAAGAAGGTGTGCTCCAGGGAGATCTTCATCTGCGTGGCACAGGGGATCCATCTTTGAACAATTCACATTTATTCAATCTTGTCTTACAACTCAAATCATTAGGAATTACAAAAATTGCTGGAAAATTTTATTATGATGATTCACACTTTGCTTATTTAGAAAAAATTAGTGACTTAGGTTTGGGAGATCAAACTTATAATCCTGGACTATCAGCACTTTCAAGTGAATACAATCGAGTCAAAATATGGAGATATGGGAACTATAGAACAACTTGGAAAGATAAGTTTATAGAAATTCCAGATTTAGATACCTTTAGTGTTGAGAATTCTAAAGATAAATTTCACTTGGGTAAAAGGTTCAAACTTGCAGAGGTAAATGAGAATAAAGAAATTTGGCTAATCAGCAATCACTTACGTTATAACACTGTTGAAGAAATACCTATTCGCAATCCTGCACTTTGGACGGCCTCACTTTTTAAATTGATGGCCCAAAGAGAAGGAATTGACTTACCATTGATAGAAAAACTTCCCTCACCTGTTCCAAATCCGTTGGCCTACAAAACTCTTGCTCTCAATCAATCTGCACCATTGATACAGTTAGTAAAGCTTACACATGAATATAGTAATAATTTATTCGCTGAAGCAATTGTAGTTGCTGCACATTTGCACAGAGGAAAACAAATCACAACTATTGAACAGAGTGCGAATGAATTGCTCATTGCTCTGAAAGAATTATTTCCAAAATTAGATTGGAGCAGTTTTTCCTTTAAAAATGCTTCTGGTCTGTCATCAAATTCAAAAGTGAGTACAGATCTAATAGCAAGTTTTTTAAAAAATATAGTTTCTGAAAAATTTGGCAACCACTTTTTTAGGAGTACATTAAGTATTTCAGGTCAAAGTGGTTGGTTGATTAGAAGATTAAACACTCCAGATTTATCACATCGCGTATGGGCCAAGACAGGTGCCATAGATTATGTCTCATCTTTGGCCGGATATTTTTATGCAAAATCAGGTAAGTTATACAGCTTTGCATTAATAGTAAATGATTTTGAAAAACGCAACAAGTCAGACAATGGTGATGAAAAAGAAATTTACTCCTTAAAAAATTCCGCTTTAAAATGGCGACATCGTTCACATGATTTTATGGATGATTTGTTAACTCACTGGATAAATCGTTATTAGCTGTCGCTCTTGACACAATAACACCAAAACCATACTGTGATTTTTAGGTTTAATTATTTGAGGACTATTACGATGAAAGCTCTTTTACTCAGTTTATCTGTTCAGATATTTTTTGTAGTTTTTGCTGAAGATGCTGCTACTAACGGTAACGAACAACAAGATCTAGTCTTTGAAGAATTAAAATATTTAAGTCAACAAGAGGCCAATCAAAAAATTAAAATGGCACATATACAAAAAGAAATTGATTCATTAACCTCTAGAATGGAAGAACTTTTAAAAAGTGACTTTCTTACAGTTCACGAAAAAAATGAAATCTTCCACAAACTAAAGAATGAATTTGATAAACTTGAACAAAGTCAGTTTGAAAATGAATAGAAACTATTTTATCAAATTACAAACTTAGCTGCGGATCAGTATCTACTTTTAAAGAAAAATCACTGGGTAATTTATAATGCATCAAAAAGAATTCCGTCATTCTGTGCAACATCTCTAAGTTGTTCGATTTTAAAAGAATAATCCAGGTAAAGCGATTTGCTTTTTTTTCAATCATACATGGAGAAGGGCCTAATACTTGAATTGGTAATAATTCTTTTCTACAAACATTTTCTAATTTGTTTTTCATTGAAATGGCCTCGGCCATAAGTTTATCTCTAAATCTGGATGTGATGAAAAATGCAATCAATCGAGAAAAGGGAGGATAGTCTACTAATTCACGTATTTTTAATTCATCATGATAAAATTGATCAAAATCATGGGCCGTAAGATATTCAAATATTTTGTTCTCAGGATTAAGTGTCTGTATTAAAACTTTTGAATGATGTCCAAAGCGTCCTGATCTTCCCGATACTTGCTTTAAGAGTTGATAACCTTTCTCAATCGCTCTAAAGTCTGGAAAGTTTAGAATTGAATCAATTCCCAACACAATAACAAGATTCACTTTTTCAAAATTATGTCCTTTAGATAACATTTGAGTGCCAACAAGAATATCAATTTCTCCGTTGTTAAAATCTCTTAACTTTTTAACTAATTGATCATGATTCTTGATTTCATCACGATCAAAACGATCAACTTTAGAATCTTTAAAAACATATTGTAATATTTCAGCAACCTTTTCTGTCCCAAAACCCTTTTGAATGAGATGTAAATTTCCGCATTCTGGACATGATTCAGGTACTGAAATTTTATAATCACTATAGGCAGAAACAAGCTCTCTTTTTTCTTTGAAGTATCTTAGTAAAGTGTCTGAATTCGGATCTAAAAATCTATAACCACATCCATGACATTGTACATAGGATGCATAGCCTAGTCTTCCTACAAAAACGAGAACCTGCTCTTCTTTCTTTAAAGCTTCTGAAATAGCTTCTATACTTTTATCATGAAAAGGCCAGATCAGTTCGTTTACTGATTTTTCTCTTGCATCGATCAATTCAATATTTGGAAGTTTTCCAGTAGAAACTCTATTTGGGAGAGAAAAATAATTTTCTTTGTTTTGACAGTTAAAGGAATAAAAACTTTCTAGGGATGGCGTTGCAGATCCCAAAACAATTGGAATTTTAAATATTTGGGCCTTCTTTATCGCAACATCTCTCCCATTATAAGTACATCTATCAGTTTGTTTGAAACTTTGATCATGTTCTTCATCAACAATTATGAGTCCCAAATTTTCAACCGGTAAAAATACACTCGATCTCATTCCCAACACGACAAAGGGACCATTTTCTTTTTTTAGTTTGTCCCATACACGGTATTTTTCAGAATTTGAAAGTGCACTATGATAGGGCAAAATCTCGCCAAGAGTATGTCTTAACAAAGTTGAAATAAATTGAGGTGTCAAGTTTATCTCAGGTAATAAAAAAATAACTGACTTACCTTCCTTTAGAACTTTATTTATCAATTTGAGATAGATTGCGGTTTTTCCACTTCCAGTTACACCATGTATAAGAAATTTGTTAAAACCATCTTTCAGCTGATTTGAAATAGTATCGAAATAATTTTTTTGGAGATGATTTAATTGGAATGGAAATTCTTCCCCTTGACCTGAAAAGAATTTTACATCCTTTGGTCTTTTCATAAATTTAGGTAAACAATCGAATACAAGTTGTCCTAAAGAGTAATGATAATATTTTGACATCCAAGAATAAAGTTCAATTTCTTTTTCTGATAAATCAAATGATCCCTCGATTTCATTTTTTAAAATGTTTTTGACTTTAAAATCTGTTTGTTGCGAATATTTTTCATCCTCCTGAAACGTCTCAAGCACAACACCTAAAGCATTTCTTCTTCCTAGAGGCACTTCAACAACTTTGCCAACTGATAATTCTTTATCTGACTCAATTGAATAGGTTAAAACTGACTGTCGTACAGGAAAATCCACTGCCACTTTGCAAAAGTTCATTTGGGCATTTTACGAAAATTTGAAAGATCTGGAAAGCTACCTTTTATTGGGCCTTTTTAATTTGCCCGGTCATTTGAACACGCCCATGGTCCTTTGCATTATCTTCCGATTTTGTGAAGTCAGAACTAATAATATTGGCCTTTTCCTCAATAAATGGTAATTGTTCATAGGGTCTGCCACCATCAAAGTCATCTGGAAGCCTTTTTCTTGTTTGTGTTTTGGTGATAACTTTTCGGACATTTTTTACAAGTAAATCAAATAATTTAGGATCAATTTTTTTTCCGGATGTTTTTTCCATAAGCGCCAATGCCTCATCTGTAGACATTGCATCGTGATAAGATCTTTTAGTGGTTACAGCATCAAAAAAATCTGCAATTGCAGTTATTCTGGCCAGAAAATGTATATCCTCTCCTTTAATTTTTTGAGGATAACCGGTTCCATTCCAATTTTCATGATGTTCTAGAATAACTCTCCTAACTGCAGCAAAATCCATTCCAACCATCTTTGACATTTTATCATCCAAAAGCTCTGCCCCCATTATTGGATGTTTATTTACAATTTTTTGGTCATCTTCTTCTAATCTTCCTGGATTATTTAATATTCTTGTAGGAATTTTAATTTTACCTAAGTCATGAAGTAAACCTCCAAGTCCGGCCGTAACGAGTTCATCTTTAGAAGCTTTTGGTTTCCATGTTTTATACATTGAAATACAATACATCGCGACATTGATTGAATGATCAAATGTATAAAAATCATGAAAGCTCAATTCACCTATTAATTCCTGAATTTGATTAATATTATAGTCGTGTAATACATCTACCATGCACTCAACAGATTCTCGACATCCAACAAGCGTATCGCAAAGTACTTCTGTATTAAATTCTCTATCTTCGCTAAAAATGTCCGATAGATAATGAATTGCAGAATCCTTAATAACTTCAGTTTTGGCCATGACACTGGCCTGATCATTTGAAACTAGAGATTGTAAATAATCTCCTCTTTGTTCCTCTGGAATATAGATACGATTGTATTTTCCAACAAATGTAGTAAGGTCATCAACACTTAAAAATTCACCCTTAGGAAAAATTCGAATAAATTTCTCCTTAGTTTTTAAGGCAGAAGAATTTATATAGAGATCATAGTCTAATTCACACTCCACATTTATGAGATGGGAGCTCACTGAAAAAAAGTTCATATTCAAAGACATATTTTATTCCCGTTTTTTCACCCTATAAGCATTCTATCGCTTCTTCGAGGCCCATAACAGCAAATAAAAACTCATGTTTTGAGCTTATAATTTCAGATAGTTGTGGCCGGTAAAGAGGATCATTCTTGCCTTAATTCATGGCCAGGAATTTCTAACTCATTAATTTTTTGTATATACTTAAGTTTGGAGATAACTTCTGGACCTCTGCGTTCTCCACGTTTTGATTTAGTCCACAGAAAGTATTTTATTTTTGTAAGATGGTCCTCTAATATTTTTTTACTAAAAAAATGGCCTTTTTTTAGGAGGTGATATACTTGCTCTAAATCATTTTTTACAAGAAATTGAAAAACTAATTTTGACTGTATTTCAAAACTTTCTTTTTTTAGTTTTTCAATAAGTATGTCTGATACAAACGTTCGTGGGATAAGAGGAAGCTCTTCATCTTCTCTTAGTGTATTTAATAGCCCTCTAGAACCTTCAATTGGAGAATATTTTTCTATCATTTTAAGCATGTCGTTATAATTTATATTAGGTTTAAACACATAGGGGTATTCTGTTCGCAATGTTTGTTTTGAGGCCATTTCAAAAAACGTATTCCAATCTTTATTCTTAAGAAAGTACAAAAAAACGCTCTTGTAATACTTGAATGCCTCGTCAATGTATTCATGCTTTAATTTATAAATATCAGAAAATGATGGAGGAAGATCATTAACTTGTTTTGCACCTAGTTCTCTCAATTTGGAGATAAAGACCTTGATTGTTTTTAATTCTTTTTCCTTGTTTAAATATTTATCTGTTAGATTTCCTATTTCCTTCTTTTTTTCCAAACATAGATCTAGCAAAGTATATTTGCTTGAAATTTTATAATTATTCAAGAGTCCTTTACCTAGTCCTACAAATACAACGCTAAGAATTTGTTCATTTCTTTCCAAGATAGAAATAAAAGAATCAATGTCATTTATAATAATTAAATTTAATAATATATTGCCCCAAATCTCATTGCGTTCTTGCTCTGTAAGTATATACAAACTTTCATTAATAAAATCATACATACCAGCAACAAATTTTCCGTTTTCAAAATTATAATTTTTTAAAAGATTAATATCTATCTCTAATAGACCTCTAAAAAATTCATGTCTTTCAAAAAATATACTTAGAAAGTAAAATTTCCTTAGTCTTATTCTGTGTTTATGTTCAACAATTTTTTTGTAATATTCGAAAAATTCATTCGTTTTATTTTCAAGAAATAAATAAATCATCGTTTCAAATTCTAAGGATTGATTATAAATTTCTATAGCACTACTTTTAGTAATTATATTTTTTTTAATTTTTTTAACATATTCACTTTCATAGTCTAATTCGACCATGGTCATAAAATGCACAATATATTCATTTAAAACTGTAAACTCTTCTTTGCTTTTGGAAGACCAAAGACTTTTAATATTTTGAAAAACAAAGTCTAAAGTAAAGGTTTTAACAGTTAAGGATTCTCTCTCATCCAAAACCTGTAAACCTTTATTCAATGAAGTACGTATTAATGCCAAATTTTTTTTATGATCATTATTGTGGTTTAGTAACTTGATAATATTATCATCAATTTGCATATACTGCTGACACTGAGGATCTTTCTCCTCACAAATTGCATTCAGAGAAATAAACAACGCCATGAAGGCAAATACTCTTAAAATCATGTGAATAGGGAATCTACACCTACTTTTTCAGTTTTTAAAGAGAAAATATTTAGCTACAAAATTGTTCTTGAAACAAATCCTAAAAAAAATAATCAGTTAGTTTTACTTTTTTTACTGTCTGAGTTTTTCTCACTTTTTTTCTCGAGGATTTGTTGACTCATCAAAGCGACCAGGCCTGAAATATCTTGCAAAGTATCAATTTGCGAAAAACTTTGGATAACTTCATCTCCCTTAAGTTCAATGGTTAAAACGGGAACTTTTCTTTCGCGCCACATATATCTTCCAAGGCTACCAGGGTAGTTACCTAGGCGTCTCCAAGGCATTTTCTCAAACCTAGGAAATTTAAAAGTTGGGCCATCGAAATCTAGAATTCCAAAAGGGGTATGCAAGGAAATGATAAAGTCAGGAACAAAATCTTCAATATGTGAAATAGCGCACTTTGTTTCTTGCTCCGAAGCTCCTGCAGGTCCTGGATATTTACTTTCATGTCCTTTATAACTCTTTTTCCAAAAATCTATCGCTCTAGGGTTAAATTTATCGGTTGGAAAATTTCGGTTAAGGTCTACACCTCTTGAATTGGTTCTCGTGTTTGCTTGGTGTCCGTCTGGATTAAGTAGAGGAACAATCCTCCATGTACTACGAGGATTAATCGACTGTAGTCTATCCATCCACTTTCTGGCCAAGGTGCCACCTTCAGGCTCATTTCCGTGAATGAGGGCGAAAGTTAGAATCTTTAAAGGTCTATTGAGTTGAGATACTTTTTCGAAATGAAAAATTGGACTTTTATTAGTTTGTGAATAACAACCATCTAAAACTTGCACTTGGGTACAAAGACTTCTTATTCTTTCCTCATCGAATTTTTTTGGAAAACTTTTCAATCCTTTCATGCAAGAAGAATGAATTGAACTAATATCATCACTTTTAGAGTTATTTTTTTGTGTAAATTGCTCTTGGGCAAATACACCCGTAAATGAAAACAAAAAGATTAAACAAAATTGTAATCTACGCATAAATACTCCACCCTTTTTTCTATAATAGGACGATGTTAAATTTGTGTCTAGTGGGTATCACGAATTATTAAGTAGTTAGAGATAAATATATTTTTATATCATGGATAAAGAATATATTTATTCTTTTTTATTTTTATCAATAGATTTTTGTACTATTAAAGCTCCAATTATATCACCTTCAACATTCACCGCAGTTCGAAATGTATCAAGCGGTTTTTCGACAATCATCAAGAGACCAATTGCCTCAAGAGGAATTCCAGCTGCTAAAAGGACCATTTGCATACCAGACATTGATCCTGAAGGCATTCCAGGAGCACCAATTGATGAAATCATGGCCATAAAAAAAATGGATAGAATTGATACTGTTGTAAGTTCAATTCCATAGAGATTTGCTAAAAAAATAGCAGCGACTCCTTCAAATAAAGCTGTTCCGTCCATATTCATTGTGGCGCCCAATGGAAAAACAAAGCCAGAAACTCCAGGGTTAATACCAAGTTCGTTTTCACATGTTTTCATAGTTACAGGCAGTGTTGCTGAGCTGGATGAGGTTGAAAATGCAATTGCTAAGGGTTTGCCAATTTTCTTGAAAAGCTCTACAGGTGAAATTCCTGTGTATATTTTAGCAATGAATGGTAGAACAATTACACCATGAAACAGTGTTGCTCCTAATACGAGGACAGCAAATGAAAGAAGTTCAGTGAAAATATTTCCAGACATTTTTAATTTAAAATCAAATACAATGGCAAAGATGCCAAGAGGGGAAAATAAAATAAACCAAGAAAGAATTTTATTTAATGCCAAATTTATATGGGTAATAGCTGTTGTAAGTGGACTATTTCCAGGTACTCCTAACAAAATACCAAGCCCAATTAAAAAAGCGTTAAATGCAATTCCAAGGATATTTCTTTCACTGAGTGCTTCGAATGGATTTACAAATGTTTTTTCTAGGATCTTTCCAATAATTTTAGAAGCAGAATTTGAGTTTACATCAATAAACTTTGAACTCTCTAAAACTTGCATTTTGGGAGATATAATTACATTTTTGTCACCATTATTTTTTAATTTTGAACCTTCCCAGGGGTGTATAAAAAACACGGCCACAAGACCAATAGCGATTGCAATTATTGTAGTCGAGATGTAGTAAGTGATTGCTATTTTCCCAAGTGATTTCAAAGTATTCACATTGCCAATATTAATCAAACCACCAACAAGCGAGAAAAAAACTATCGGAGCAACAAGCATTTTTAACATATTGATAAACAATGTTTTCACCATCAAGATGACTCCATAGATTTCAGGAGGATTATTGCTGGTTGCCCATACCTTTTCACCGAATAGATTTGCAGATAAATATCCCAATATCCCGAATGAAATTACCCAAAAGGTAAGATTGTGCGTAATTTTTTTCACTGATACTCTCCGGCATTTTGATGGATAAGTTTTTTGAAATATTCTCTATCTATGATCTAGTATTAAAGTGAAAATAGAAAGTAAAGATTTTTGTTTAGATTTAAAAAATTCTTAAAACCAAAAGAGGCCAAACCATAAGCGAGTTGCAGTTTCAGTTGCTTTGTGTTGCTCTACAGCAACAGTCATGCCAGATGATTTCCAAAAATTTAGATTTATACCCACTCCTAAACCATATCCAGTATCCATTCTCACAAGTTCATCATATGTACCAAGTCCAAATACGCCTTCAGCAAAAAGAAAAGGCTGAGCGGGAGTTTTTTGTAGATGAGTGAGGGGATAAAAATTAAAACCAAAAGAGAATTCTCCTTGGGTTAGGCCAGAAGCAAATGCCAAAGCAAAACCGGACTGCCATCTAAACATTGCTGGTTTTGTAGAAAGATTAAACTTTAAAAGTGCAGCACTAGCGGTTCTTTCATCATCGGCCTGAGGAGTATCGTAACCTCCTAAAAGATCAAATTGAAATTTTGCCGCAAAGAGATTGGACGTAATAAATGATATAAGAATGGTAAAAATAACCCTTTTCACCATTCAAGTATACCAGCAAACTCTCTAAATAAATCATCGAAGTTTTTACCCAGTATGTCAGACTTTTTTAGTCTCATTTTATTCTAATTATTTACGGCCACTTATAAAAGTGCTATAAGTCTACTGACTTGGGGAGACGTGCCTGAGTGGTCCAAAGGAACGGTTTGCAAAACCGTACAGCCAGCGGTTCAAATCCGCTCGTCTCCTCCATTTTCTTTCACAGACGAGCTAGGAATGGCGAGCAACTTCGATAATAAGATCAAAAAATGTGATATTCAAAAGGCGCAAATCGATAAGTTCCGTCCCTTTTCAAAAATACAAGGCCAAATGTTAAAAGACCATTTTAAAATAGGACTTACCTATTCTTCTAACGCCCTCGAGGGAAATACGCTTACTCTCATCGAAACTAAAGTCGTTATTGAGGATGGCCTTACAATCGGAGGAAAAACAATTACTGAAATTGAAGAGGCAACAGGACATGGAAAGGCCTATGACTTCATTTTTTCTCTACTAGAAAAAGATAGAATTTTAACAGATGATATCTGTGAAATTCACAAAATTTTTTACAGTAATATTGATGCTCAAAATGCAGGTGTATTTAGGAAAGTGCCTGTAAAAATTTCTGGACTAGATTCTGAATTGGCACTTCCAAACAGAATTATCGATTTAATGAATGAACTTGAAAATGATTTCATTAAATTGAGCAAAAATACTCACCCTATTGAGTTTGCGGCAACTATACACAATAAGTTCGTCACTATTCATCCTTACATGGATGGAAATGGTAGAACTGCTCGTTTACTCATGAACCTTATTCTGATGAGAGGCGGTTTTACGATTACAATTATTCCTCCGATCTATAGATCTGAATATATCGAGTGTGCTTATCAAGGCAATAAAAGCAATCATCTTCCTTTCATTAATATGCTCTCATGTATGGTCTATGAAAGTCAGAAGGAATACTTAAGCTTCTTAAATCAAGGATAATTCTTTTAAAAAGTAGAATCTTGTCTAAATAAAAACTCAATTACTTGAACTACAATATGAAGTTAACAGCATATAATTAATCCAAGTTCTGAATATTGTGTATAAATTATCCATATTGGTTTCAAAAATAATCCCTGAAAGTAATTTATATTTAAGTCGAATCTAAAAAATTTAATAACTAATTTCATTATATAATAAAAAAAATTTCAAAAATACTCACAATTTCATAACAGTAGATAATTTTTTTACATATATTTTTGACACACTCAACACAGTTAACTTGTCACATAAACTAATTTGTGGTTTAGATTTTTCGTGTGTTTACAACAAAAATTCTGAGGTTTTCAAAATGAGTTTACTATCAAACAAAAAAATACTGACGACTATTTTATTAATCTATTCTTCACTATCACTATCCAATAGCGATAAATACATAAACCAATGTCATTCTCCTGGAAATGTTAACACTTATAAAACTAAATCAGATTATGGTACTGGAAGTCTTACCATTACTAGAAAAGGTGATTCAACAGATTCAAATTTTACTTCTGAAAATACTATACAGGTTGAACTATTTGACCATCTAGAACACCATAAATGTGTTGAAACACCATACAATGTAACTGAAACCGTTTGTGAAAATGTTGATAGTAATACAGCAAACGGTCTAGGTAATAGTACTTTCTATAGCTTCTTCGATAAAAGAATCCCTTTGCAAGAACGAAGTAAAATTTTTTCTAAGTATGTAGAATACGATTCTATAAAGTATACTAAATTAGAGGCCGCTGAGATATTTATCTATGAATTAGATCATTTCACTGATTCTTATGGTGTTTACACATGGAAAGATTTTGTCGGTATTATCAAGAAAATTCAGAGTGAATCAACTCTAGAGATATCTTTTGCTAGTAGTATCATATCAAAATATGCTCAAGATAACCAGGAATCATTAGGCCTTATCAGCTATCCAAGAGCACAGTATACCATAAGTAGTGGAAACTCATATCTGGCGGACATTTTTGATATTTCATTGCCAAGATATCGAAGAGACAGAAAAATTGAGACGATAAAAGGTATAGATCAAAATTTAGTAAGTAGAGTCAATAATGCACTCTATATTTATTCTAAATATAGAGGAACTCCCAAATCCTGGACAGAGTTTGTAGAAATATTTCAGGATTTAAGGAACAATGATGTCATTTCAAAAGAAGAGTTAAATCTTATTACTAGAATTCATAGTAAAACAAATCAAGAACTTTTAGGGCTACAAGTGAGTGCAAGAGTTTGCCTTCCTAGAAAGAAAACATATTATTACAATCAACTGATTGTTACTGGAGAAAAAATATTCTCGAAAAAAATAAATGTTCCGGTATTCTTAAATATTACAAACGCTCCATTATTGAAAGGAGAACAAGAAAATTTTACTTTTTCATATAATTCTCATGAAGAAAATGGATTCTCATTTAAATCAAATTTTAATTCTTACAAAACGATTCCTCATGCTAAAAAATTGAATGATGCAATATATGTGATGCTTGAGGGCCAAACGAGATTTAAAAACAGACCTCCTAATTCCTTAACTATAAACACCATCTTGAATAAAGATGACTCACTCGATATACAGATTACTGATCATGATTTTTTAGCTAACAAAAATGCTCGAACCTTTGTAACGTTAGAAATATACAAAAAAGGACTATTCGGTTGGGATTTTTTAGATAAGATAATTTTCTCATCAACATTAGAATTAGCTCAAGGTGAACAGTCGTCTCGGTTTAAAACTGATTATAAATCAGATGATAAAGATGATGAATATTTCATCATTTACAAAGTTCAACGAAGAGGTTCTGACTATTATAATAGTGATTTTTCAGTTCAAAAGAGAACTTATCCCTCAACTGCTGGACTATTACTCTAAATCAATAAATCTAACATTCACAATTTTATTATAAACGTTGTGAATGTTAGACCTGGAAAATATATGTTTTAAAAAGTTAGATATAGATTATGTTTAATGAATTCATTACGTTGTAGACAAAATATAGACATAAATTTTATCAATACTTGAAATCATATCCATCACATACAATTTCAAAATCTAGATGATCTCAATCTTTCAATAAGGTATATTTACTTTATATTAGATAGTTTTTAAAATATAATTAATCAAGGGAGATCGATATTGTTAAAGTATTTAATTTTTTTTTATTTTCCGATTCTTCATACTGCTGATATAACAATTAGTATCACAGAGGTCTGTCCTTTTATGTGCACAAATAGTAAAGAAAAAGGATTTGTCACAGACATCACTGAGAAATCACTTTCTATGGCCGGACATAAAGTAAAATTTGTGAGTATGCCTTGGGCCAGAGCTGTAAATAGCGTTAAATCTGGAACAACTGATGGTATAATTTCTACTGCAAAATCAGAAGCTCCAGGACTTATATTTCCTCGTGAAGAAATTGCTGTCCAAAAAGATTGTTTTTTTGGAATAAAAAATAATTGGAAAATTGATAAACTTGATTCATTTGAAGGAAAACATATTATCGTTTTTAATGGTTGGGGCCTAGAGAACGAATATATAAGTAAATGGGGCAAAGAAAAATATGAGAAAACGTTTAAAGAGTTCTCCATAGATGACGAATACTTTGACAGGGTCATGAGGATGATTAACTTAAATCGCTACGACGCTTTTTGGTATGAACCTACAGTTTTTAAATACAAAGTTTCACGATCTGAAAAACACAAAAACTCAAAAGTTAAAAACCTTGGCTGTGTGACTGAACAATTGCTCTATTTAGGTCTTAATCCTAACAACCATAAACTATCACAAGAACTGGCCAGAGATTTTGATATTTCTATCAGAAAAATGAGAAATTCAGGTTCATTGAAAAAGATATTAAAAAAGTATGGCCTTAAGGATTGGAAATAATTTTTACAAGCATTTACGAAACTTTTTTCATCTCATTATTATAACTTTCTGTTAAGGCAATTTTTAACTCATTCATTCCTAATGGTTTTGTTAAAAAACCTTTCATTCCGGCCTCTAGACATTTCTGTCTATCTTCATTGAATGCATTCGCTGTTAATGCCAAAATAATAGGACTCTTTTGACCTAATTCTGAGATAATTTTTTTTGTTGCTGAAACTCCATCTAAAACAGGCATTTGAATATCCATTAGAATATGTGTGTAAGAATTTTTTAGGGCCAACTCAATGGCATTCTGACCGTTATCTGCTATTTCAAAACGAATATTTAATTTATCCAACATTTTTTTAGCCAATTTTTGATTCACTAAATTATCTTCAACTATTAACACTGAGAATTTTGAACTAAGGTCTTCAGATAAATTGTGATCAATATTTTTTTCTAATATCTCTTCTTCAACGATAGGAAAAATTACAAAAAACTCGGTTCCACTTCCTTTTTCACTGTCAAAGTGAATTCTCCCTCCCATTAAATGAACAAGTTTGGAGACAACACTTAGTCCTATTCCCATTCCTCCGTGTTTACGAGTCAGACTTCCATCCTCTTGTGTAAAAATATTAAATAGTTTTTTCTTATTATTTTGTGAAATTCCTATTCCAGTATCTCTTACAGATATTACGATCTCATTACCTTGCTGTTTTTTTCGATTGTTTAAAGAGATTTCTATTTCCCCCTCATTAGTAAATTTTATTGCATTACTTATAAGATTATTGAGAATTTGTTTCACTCGAATAGCATCAATACTCACTGAATCTGGAAAACTTTCACTGATACTAATAATTAAGTGAAGACCTTTTTTATCGCAGTCCATTTTATATAACGTTGCAATATTTTGAATGAGAATTTTAAGATTTGTTGTGGTGTTAATAATTTTTAATTCAGACTTTTCCACACTATTAAAATCTAATATATCATTTACGATACCCAATAGACCAGATGAAGATCCCTTTACAATTTCGAGCATTTCTTTTTGGTCATTATCTAACTTTGTATCTCCAAGCTGTTCAACCATTCCCATTATTGCATGTAATGGAGTTCGTATTTCATGGCTGACATTGGCCAGAAATTGTGATTTCACACTTAATGCCCTCTCTAGAGCACGAGTTCGAACTTTGATAGTATCTTCAAGATGATCCTTGTAGTTTTCAATTTCCATATTGGATTGTCTAAGTCTCATAATAAGAGAATTAAAGCTTTCTTTTAGATTTAAAATTTCACCGATATTATCAGAGGAAGGTAAGTTTTCAATCAAACGCAAGTGTTTTTGATCTAGATTATCTAATTCATTTGTCATTTTTGATAGTGGAATACTGAGATATTTTCTTAGAAAAAACACCAAAACCAAGCATAGAAGAGTTGTTTTTACTATTGATGATATAATTATTAAAAATACTCCATAGCGGATTCTTTCAAATATAACCTTATTGTCTGAAAATAATATCAGTTTCCCTAAATGGAAGGTAACTCCTTCTCTTTCCATAACAATGTTTTTTTCAATTTTAATTCTTTTTTCAAAAAAACTTTTGTTATTTTTAAAATCTGTCCCCCCTACTGAATGGATAATTTGATTTTTTTCATCTAATATTTTTCCCCCGACTACGACACTATTTTTTGTAGTTCCAACAAGAATTAATTTAACTAAATCTTCATCTAAATCATATAAAGCATTTGTTAATGAAGAATTAAATGTCCATGAAATTCTATCTAACTCATTTTGGATATTTCTTTCTGTATTTTTATATTCTAAATATATTTGAAAAAATGTTACTAATATGGCCAGAACAAAATATAAACCAAATATTGATTTTAATAACTGAAAACTCAATGTTTTTCTTATTTTTTTAAACTTCATTTTTAGAGCTCGATTGCCTCAAAAAGTGCTGAATTGTTTCAATATTTTCTAAAATTTTTTTTTCCCAAATTGTTGATATGTTTTTATAAAAATGACAGATTTTACTTTTTGTCTAAAAATGTTGATAAGGACCATTTTGAAGAGTTTTTCTTGAAATAAAATTTTACGACTACTAAAAAAAGTAAGATAAAGAAAAAATAATTTTTTTACATTTCGTTTTAAACCCATAGGGGAATCCTTAGCTTAATCCCCTATCGGTTGATATTGTCCCACCTTTATATATTATACTGGAACAATACTATCAATTAATACATAATTAGGCTTCTCTAATTACGTATTTATCTTTTCCTGCATCTACCATTTCTTTAAGTTCTTTTCCGACTTTGAAAAATGGAACTTTTTTTGGTGGAACTTTTACAATTTTTCCGGTTTTAGGATTTCTTCCTTCATATGCCTTATAGTTTCTATTGGCGAAAGATCCAAATCCTCTAATTTCAATTCTCTCGTCTCCATAGAGAGACTTGATCATGCTATCAAAGCTGATGTTTACCACTTGCTCAGCTTGTTTGTGAGTCAAATTGGCCTGCTTTTCAATCGCTGCAATTAAATCTGCCTTAGTCATCGTTTACTCCTTAAGTGTTCAAAACGTTTGACTTACCTATCGGTGGGAACCGCTAAGCTCTTAATTTATAATACTTCTTAAATATATCATAAATTTACGTTTCAAAAGGGTAAGAAAATTCTTTCCATTGCCACAAATAATGGTCAGAGTTCTTGGCCCCAAGGTTTCTAAAAAAAACCTTGGGCACATGTAACCCCTTGATTCTACAACAAAAATCTCACGAAGAAAATGTCCTCCCATAAAATAACCGCTATCGAGGTACAATATTAGCTATGATTACCTGGTATTTAGGTCAAGTTAGGGCCCATAATGCCGAGTAGAATGATATGAATTTGGGGAGAATTAGGGGACTATGAGAACAACTATATCTAAACTTTTACCCTTACATTTTGTCTTTCTCTGTCTGTTAAACTCTTGTTTGGTTGACCTTCAAGATCGTAGTACAAATAGACGTGAAACTTTTAAACCATATATTGAAGATACCAACACAACCGATGATGTTCCTGTCGAAGAAACTGAAGAGACGATAGTTGAAACACGTCCAAGTGGTGAAATTCTTATTCGTGAGGATTATTGTGTTTGTTTAAATGGTAAGAATGATACACTAAAAAACTGTGAATCGTTTTGTTCAGATAAAACTGATTCAAAAGCGACGATATATTTGAGCTTTGATTTAAGCGCAAATGTTCTTCAAAAATTTGGAACTGTATCTAATTGGTGTACTCAAGAAATCAATGATGGAGTAACGACTCCAACTTGCCAATTAAAAGTTGAAGGAAATGATGGTGCCTCGTATGCAGATGTTCCTGTATTTTATGGTGATAATAACAAGGTAAAATTTGATGTATCTAACCAATTAAAATACGATGAAACTTACAAAATTTCACTAATTGAAATAAAATCTGGTGCAAGTTCAGATATCGTGCAAGTTAGAAGGAAAAATCCTGATATTGATACGACATCATATGCTCTGCTTCCCTTTACACCGATTTCTCAATACTCTTGTTTAGATATTAAAGGTTTTCAACAATCGTCAGATAATTATTATAATTATGCGAGTCGGGTGCATTTTTATTTTCCTTCAAACAATGAGCCTACGCCTATGCCACCTGGTTCTGATTATAGAGTTTGTCATGATCGAAGAATTTATGGAGAAAACGACTCAAGCGGAATTCCAAGATTTGAACTTACGCCATTTGAGTGGCGATTTCACTTATGGAGTTCATCCGATCCACGTTTTTTTGATACGGATCAAACAAATGTCTTAGATATCAATGAGTTTATATCAGATGAGCTTCTCAATAGATATGGCCAGTCCACAAGCGGAACACCATCTTATTTTCAAGAGTTCAAGTGGTTTACTTCTCCAGTAGAAGAGTCCTCAAGTCGCTTGGGATTTCTTTTGCAACCATTTGTAAATCAGTTCAGCGAAAATGGTTTACTAAAAACAAAAGTATATTGTCCAAAGTATGAAGATTACCAAGACGAAACAAGACCCATATTTAAGATTCTTGGAGAGCTTATTTCCGTGGAAACAGAGGCCCTCTATATTGCTCAAAGAGAGCCAGAATATATATCAGATGAGAATGGAGATCCAATATTGGATGAAAATGGAGTCCCCCAACTTGCAAGCCCTGACTATCTCTTTATTAGAGAGGGTCTTCTTAAAAAAATTTGGTTTTATTATGAGAATGGACAACTAAAAACTCCAAATGAAGAGCTCGCCACGCAAAGAACGATCTATTTTCATTGGCCACCGAGTGATAATCCTACTCAGGCACAGGCGCATCAAAAAGTTTACAAAATTAAGTCATTCAGCGAGCTTTCATCCCAGAATCAGAATGATTCTGGGATCAGGACAAATTTCCCTCCACCAGACAAAAGAATTGGTTGTATCCCGAATGTTATTGGAAATTAATTTAAAAAAACACTTTTGAAAACATCGTAAGAGGGTTTAAAAAACGGCCCTAAAAAATAGATAAAGAGTGCAAATCGGCCCACAACAATGAGAAAGGAGCGTCTTAAGCTTGCAACAAATTTTTGTTGCCATCTGAAGTATTTTTTATTGTCTCTACGTTTTATAAAAAATTTGAGAATAAAGAGAATAATATTTGCGATTAAAAAATAGGTTAGCAATTTTCTTTGGCCAGGAATTTCAGCAATTTTTGGAAAAGCTTCTTTATCTTTTAAGTATCTGGCAGAAAAAGTTAAACATTTATCACATTTAAGGAAAATCTTATGAAGTTGTGAACCCTCAGATCTCTCAAGAATGAGTTTCTTGAGATCTTTTTCTGAATAATTTTGAAATGTACGAAGAGAAGCGTACACTAAGTTTTTCATATCCTGAGTTCCTTTAGTTTCGCTGTTACCCAGAAGATTTTGAGAATTCATTAATTTTTGCAGAGTTTGATCGAGGTTACTTTCCATTTGTTTAATATTTGGTACTTTTTCATTCTGAGGAACTAGGGCATTTTTTTGGTTTAATTGATTGAGCATTTCTTGAATTTGCTCTGGGGATAAGCTTCTTAATTTTTCAACATCAATATTTTCAAAATCTGACGTTTCACCACTTCCTTCAGAATCTTTTTGCATTTTGTTTTTTTGAGAATGCTCTTGAAGTTTTCCAAGAGCATCTAAATCCTTGGGATTTTTGAGATATTTTTTGAGATATTCTCTTCTTTTTATTTGATATACTTCTTCTTCACTTAAGTCAGAATTGTATCTTGTATCTTGTTTGGCCCATGATTGTATTGGATAACAAGCAGATAACAAGACAAAAAGAAGTGGAAATATCATCTCCTAATTGCCTTAGGCCGATTTATTTTTCAGTCTATCAAAAAATAAAGTAATGGGTGCTGCAATAAAAATTGAAGAATATGTTCCAATTATAACACCTAATGTAATTGCAAAGAAAAAGCCTCGGATGGCCTGTCCTCCAAAAAAGAACATCGATAAAGAAACAAACAACGTCGTTCCAGAAGTCAATATTGTACGGGATAGGGTTTCATTCACGGCCAAATTTATGTGATCAGAGAGTTTGCCCTCCGGGAGTTTTTGCTCATGTTCTCGAACTCTATCATAGACAATAACCGTATCGTTGACTGAATAACCTATCACAGCAAGTAAAGCAGCTACAACTTGTAGAGTAAATTCTGTGCCAGTGATAGCAAAGATACCGAGAATTATACTTACGTCATGAAATAAGGCAATAATGGCGCCAGGTGAATACTTGAAGTCAAACCTTAGTCCAATGTAGATCATAATCGCAATGAGGGCCCATGCCATGGCCTGAAATCCAGACAATCTCAAGGATGATCCGGCCTTGGGACCAACGATATCAACCTTTCTAATATTTGCACCCGATTCTGAGAAATTTTTTGCGAGTGCTTGCTGAACTTGTTCAGAAATTTGATTCAAATTTGTTTCATCCCCTTGTAACTTTAAGAGGACTTCATTTTCATTGGCCTCTCCAATGGACTGGACTTGAGTACCTTTTAACCCTTCTCTATCCATGAGTTTTCTAATATCACCCATGGGTACTTTTTCATTGAATTTTACTTGTATTTCTGCACCACCACTAAAGTCTACTCCGTATTTCATATTGGAGAAAAGAGCGATAAGTGAAAGTACAACAAGTATTGATGAAACAGTCGAAGTCATCCCAAACATGGATGCAAAATTAAATTGTTTTTTTGGTGCGAAATCAATCATTCTTATCTCCATTAAATACTTAGGTCTTCACCTTCAACTTTGTTCATGTACAATTCAAAGAGCATTTTTCCTACGAAATATGAGGTATACACAGTGGCGGCTATTCCAATGAGTAATGTCACAGCAAAACCTCTAATAGGGCCTGTACCAAAATTTATAAGGCAGATACCGGCCATGGCGGTTGTAAAGTTAGCGTCTAGAACGGTCCAGAATGCCTGTGCGAAACCATTTTCAACGGCCTTATAATTTCCCACACCTTTTCGTACTTCTTCACGAATTCTCTCATAGACAATAATATTGGCATCAACGGCCATACCGATAGTAAGGGCAATCCCTGCAATACCTGGTAAAGTGAGAGTGGCCTCTAGTCCGACGAGTGCGGCCAAAATGAAAAGCACGTTGAGGGCCAATGTTGTAAGGGCGATGAATCCAGAAATTTTGTAGTAAAAGCAAATGAAAATAAATACAAGTGCACAACCGATGATTGATGCCAATCGAGCTTTCTCTATAGAGTCATGCCCTAAACTTGGTCCAACGGTTCTTTGCTCAAGAAAATCTAGTTGCACAGGAAGAGCACCGGCCCTAAGAACCATTGCAAGTTCCCTGGCCTCTTTAAGAATTTGTTGAGTGTTGCCTCGACCTAATTCGATTTGTGCATTTCCTGAAATCCTTGATCTAATTGATGGAGCTGAATAAACATTACCATCTAATACTATTGCTAAACGTTTGCCTATATTGTTACCTGTCAATTCTTCGAAAACTTTACTACCACGGGTTTTAAAAGACAATGAAACGATTGGCATTCCTTCCTGTCCGAAAGTTGTAAATGCATCTTGCAGCAGATCTCCAGTGAGTTTTACATCATTATTGAGAACAAAAGGTTCCATGTTTTCAACGCTGTTATTCAACCTAGATAAAGTTTTTTTGAAAGCAAGGCTAAAACCTTTTGGTAAATCATCTTTTAAGAAAGAATTTAATTTATCAAGGTAATTAGAAAACTTTTCACCTTTTTTATATTCAATTCCGGCTTCTTTTGCTTTGGTTAGCCAAGTATTAATTTCACCAAGGCCGACATTATCATTGACTACCCTAAACGTTAACTGAGCAGTTTTACCGATAAGGGATTTGGCCTGTTCAATATCCTTAACACCAGGTAGCGCGACAACGATACGATCATTTCCTTGAGAAACAATTTCAGGTTCGGTGACACCAAATTCATCGATTCTGTTACGAATAACTTCAATCGACTTCGTTACAGATTGCTCCTCAATTTGTGTTTTAAGTACATTTGAGAGTGCAAATTGTATTTCTCCAGCATTTTCACCAGTTATTCTCAGCAAACCTGGAAATGATTTTTTAATTTGGTCTACAGCTTGTTTAAGTTTGTTTGGATCTAGAAGGTTTATAGTATGTTTAGGATCAAGAGGATCGGCCAAATCTAGTTTTCCTATTTCTGCTTTAGTTTCATAATCTCCTAAGAGGTCTACAATTTTTTTAGCGTATGTAGCGACCTCATCCTTATAAACTTTTTTGAAGTCGATC
Organism: Halobacteriovoraceae bacterium; assembly: GCA_020635115.1. Classification (NCBI taxonomy): domain Bacteria; kingdom Pseudomonadati; phylum Bdellovibrionota; class Bacteriovoracia; order Bacteriovoracales; family Halobacteriovoraceae; species Halobacteriovoraceae bacterium. The sequence continues at coordinate 86,368 of JACKAK010000003.1, forward strand.
CCAAGAACCATATACAACCCACCTTGTAAATCAAGGCCCAAATTTATCTTGGAGGATATGAAATAATTGTTATTATTTTCATTAAAATCAAAAATTGTTGGCAAGATGGCCGCGATGGATAGGCATGTAAAAAGTAATAAAAAAATAAAACGAGTCCACCAGCTTCTCTTCATCAAAAACCCCATTTGTAAGAAAAAAACCTAAGAATCTAGTCCGTTATGATAAATTGACTAATAGCTGATGGCAAGTGTGTAATTTACTGAAAAAATACACACTATGCATTATCAACGATGAGACTTATGAATGAAAAATGAGAAAAAACCTAAGACTGTTTTTTTTCCTTAGGTTCTTCAATAAGATCCTGGCCTTTACCAACATCATCCAGAAGGTCATATTTTGCCTTCTGAAAGTCAGAGACGGCCCTACCAAGGCTTTTGGCAAGTTCTGGTAATTTTTTTGGACCAATGAAAATAAGTGCCAATGCAAAAATAATGAGAATCTCTCCAGCGCCAAGACCAAACATAGATATCTCCTTTATCGGTTTAACTCTTTGCTGTGTTATTTTCCTGCCCAAATATCGTTTTGGCCAGTCCTCCTATTTGAGAACGAAGAATTTTAATTTTTACACCTTCAGTAGTTTCAATTGTAGCTATTTTATTGGTGAGCCCTTTAATTTCGCCAATAATACCTGATTTTGTATAGACTTCATCACCGGCCTTAAGGGATTCGAGTAATTGTTTTTCTTCTTCCATTTTTTTCTTCTGTGGCCTAAGCATGAGAAAATAAAAAATGACAAAAACTAAGATAAATGGGGCAAATTGCATAATGGGATTGGGATTTTGGGCCGCAGCTTTTGTGGCCTCTTCGGCCATTGCACTTGAAATAATGAACTCTAACATATTCACTCCTTAGCGATACTTATTCGATGTGTAATCTTTATAAAATTGTTGGTAAAAAAGGTCAAATGAATCATTTTGAATTGATTGACGCGCTTCTCTCATCATATTTAAATAAAAATGAATATTGTGATATGAAATCATCTGACCAGCTAAATATTCACCTACTGTATATAAATGTCGTATATAAGAACGCGAATACCGAACACAAACTCTACAACTACAATCGGGATCTGGCGCATTTGTGTCTTTACTAAAAACTAGTTTCTTAATATTTAGTGGCCCATACTTTGTTAAAAACTGACCATTTCGAGCATTTCTTGTGGGTAATACACAATCAAACATATCGATTCCGGCCTTGATTCCATTAAGTATATCCAAAGGCGTTCCAACTCCCATGAGGTATCTTGGTTTATGAGAAGGCATTAGCGGTGTGAAGCTAGTTAAAAATTCAACCATTTCATCGTTTTTTTCACCAACAGATAGTCCACCTAATGCTAAACCAGGAAAGTCCATCTCATCTAATCTCTCCAGGCACTCAGTTCTTAAATCTTTAAAAAGTCCACCTTGAATGATTCCAAAAAGAAACTGATGTTCTTTTAAAGGATACTCTTTACATCTTTTTGCCCATCGAAGAGTAAGCTCCATACTTACCCTTAATTTATCTTTACTGGCCGGTAGAGCGGGGCATTCATCGAATGCCATGACAATATCACTACCCAACGCCTTTTGAATTTCCATAGATTTTTCAGGCCCAATTAAATGTCTAGAACCATCGATATGAGACTGAAAAATGACACCTTCTTCTGATATTTTGTTAATATCTGATAATGAATATACTTGATAGCCTCCACTATCAGTTAGAATAGGTTTATTCCAACTCATAAATCCATGTAAGTCGCCTGCAACTTCTTCGATAAGTTCATGTCCAGGACGAAGGTAAAGATGATATGTATTTCCAAGGATGATTTGTGCACCAAGATCCTCTAGTTCGTTTTGCCATAATGTTTTCACACTGGCCCTCGTACCAACTGGCATAAAAATTGGGGTTTCAATCTCACCATGATTCGTTTTAATAAGTCCTGCCCTGGCCTGACCACTTTGTGCCTGAAGTTTAAAAAATTGCATAATCACCTCAAAATCAACATAGCATCGCCATAGGAATAAAAGCGATATTTTTGTTTTATGGCCTCTGAATAGAGTTCTAAGGTTTTTTCTCTACCAATCAAACAACTAACGAGTATTAGTAATGTTGATTTTGGTAGATGAAAATTAGTAATAAGTCCATCAACAGATTTTATATCTTTGCCTGGATGTAGAAATATATTAGTTGAATAGATAGTATCTGGGAGGATTTCTTGATTGTAAATTGACTCTAATACTCTTAGCGTTGTGGTTCCATTTGCAATTATTCTTCCTCTATGCTCTCGGATTTTTTCCAAATCTTTTTTTTCTATAAAGTATTCTTCAGTGTGCATTTTATGATCAGTTAAATGAGTAGAACTTACAGGAGAAAATGTGCCTGGCCCTACATGCAAAGTGACATTTGCGATCTCAATACCCTTGTCTAATAATTTTTGATCTAGATGTTTAGTGTAGTGCAGTCCAGCTGTGGGAGCAGCAACTGATCCAGTGTACTTAGCAAAATGGGTCTGATAATCTTGCTCGTCATTAAAATCAGCTGCACCTTTTCTGATGTAAGGAGGAATAGGAACAAGTCCATGTTTTTTTAAAAAATCAGAGAGATCATTCTGTGCGTTTTTTAGGAAAAACTCCCCATACTCATTTCTCCCATTAATGACAAAGGTCAATTCATGTGCATATAGAGTATCGCCTATTCTTTTTTTTCCATTAGATTTCAAAAGCGCCCTGAATTCTCCAGATTTATTTGCAAAAGGAGTTAGAAAAAATATTTCAACACTTCCACCACTTTTTTTTCTGGCCTTTATTCTGCAGGAGAAGACTTCTGACTGATTTCTCACAATGAGATCGTTTTTTTGTAAGATATTTGGTAATTCAGAGAATGTTGTATGCAGGATCTCATTATTTTTTTGAAAAAAGACAAGAAGTTTAGAATTATCTCTACGGGCCAGTGGTCTAATGGCAATTAATTCAGGAGGAAGGGCGTAGTCGTATGAATCAAGCAGTAAGTCGGCCATAAAATTAAAAAGGCCTCACTGAGTGAGGCCAAAGTATTGAACTAATAATAAAAAATTAAAATAGAGGATAATCACATTTTATACAGTATGCAGTCTGTCCACCGTCACCATAAATATCCTTATAATCAAAAGGATCAAGTCCGATCATCACTTTCTTATTTACCTGACACAGACTGATTTTATCTTCAACTTGATAAAGCTCACACTGTTCATCAATTTTTTGTGCGATATCAGGAACCATATCACCATCAGCATATATTGCATCTACAGGTACTGGCCCGCCATCAGCATAAATTGCAAAATTCATATATACACCAGCATCTTCTAAGATCATTTTATCTTTTTGAGTAAGATTGATAGTGTCAGTTGGTTGTAGCCCATCGACGTAGATTTCGATTTTCTCACCTGCTGCAAATGTTGAGAAACTTAATAATGTAAGAAATAGTGCTGTTTTCATAAATGACCTCCGATAACCACCTGAAATCCTTGTTGATCAGAAAGCTAACAGAAGGCCATTGCTTTTGCAAACAGAAGTAAGTATGTATAGATATTTTTTACAGGGATGAAAATGAAAATTGCTCTATTCGATTCAGGTCTTGGTGGGTTGTCCGTTTTAAATGAATTAAATAAATATTCATATGGTTTTGAAATTTTCTATTTTGCTGATAAAGAATTTCATCCCTACGGCCAATTAAAAGAATCACAACTAATTGAAAGAACTAATAATATTGCGCATCATTTCTATAAAATTAAAGCTGATTTGATTGTGGTGGCCTGTAACACGGCAACGGTCAATTGCATTTCATCACTACGAGTTAATTATAAAATTCCCTTTGTAGGAGTTGAACCCTATCTCAATATAGTTAAACACAAAAAAACTAATTCAGTATGTTTATTGGCCACGAAAAGGACTTGTGAATCGCCTACTTTAATTAATAAAATCAAAGATACCGATATTTTTATACATCCCTGTTTAAATCTAGCGAGTGCAATTGAAAAATTTTTGATAGATCAAAATTATGCAGATTTACAAGCGATAATTAGAGAAGATCTATCAACTGTCAAAGGACACTTTAGTGACTACATCTTAGGATGTACTCATTATGGCCTGATTAAGGATGAGCTCGAAAATTTTCTAGGGGGAATTTGTCACTCTACGGAAATACCTGTTGTTAAGCAAATTTTAAAAATACTGAATTTTAATTCTGTTCAATCTTATAAAGAAAATACGATATTCTTCAAAGAAGTACTTTCTGACAAATGGACGACATTAAGAAATAATCAATTTGTCGCCAGAGCGGCACTAAAGAGTTTTGTAAATTGAGAAACACCAGTCCGAAGAAGTTTTATCCATTCTACGACAAATTCATTAAGCCACTTAAGACCTGCATAGGTTTCAACTTGAGTACAAATAAATTGAAAAATTTCGGAAAGTATTTCTACTGTTTTTGTTAAACCAAGAGATTTTATAATAAAATCAATTGGGCCAGAGGCCTCTTCTACAGTTTTTCCATTTTCAGAGACTGCGTAAAGTGGGTTTGTTTTTTTCTTTTTTTTCTTTTTTAAACTTTCACTCATGAATCATCCTTTAGCGGTTCCAGTCTGTAATTATATTGGCCAATTCGTCAAATTGGTTTTGGAGTTGTTTAAAATCTTTAGTATGAAACTCATAAACTGACTTGCGTGCGGATTGAGATTTCATAAGATGAATTCTATTGGGCATTGGAGAGACGATGTTGTCATGGCCAAACTCTTCTTTTAATTCATTTGTTATTCGTTCTAGATCATCACTTTCTTGCTTTCGCCGAATCTCAACTAAATTCGGAATGTGAGCAAGAACCTGTGGGCCTTCAGTTATTCCCATATCCTCAATGTCTTCTAAAACCTCATAGAAGTGTGATAGTCCTTTTCTTGAGAAATCATCCGGCCGAAATGGGACCATAATTCCCTGGGCCGCACAAAGAACGTTAACTACAAGAAGTCCTAAAGTTGGAGGACAGTCAATTACTATATAATCATACATGTTTAAGAGATGATTTTTTTCGATAAATTTCTTAAGAATAAGTTGTCGTGGAGCAGAGATACCTGCAACTGATAATTCAAATCCAGATAACTCTTGTCCAGCGGGAAGTAGATCAACCTCACCTCTAACGACGACGTCAGCAAAATTATTACTTGTATGGAGTACTTTGAGTTCTCGAATTGAGTTCAAAAGCAAGTGATGAATATTTTTTTGTTCATTCAAATCGCAATCCACTTCAAAAAGAAGAGATAGATTGGCCTGAGGATCCATATCAATACAAAGCACTCTTGCGCCTTTTTTGGCCAGAGCATGAGCAGTATTGAAGGCCAGTGTGGTTTTTCCAACTCCACCTTTCTGATTGAGAAAAGTTATTACTTTCCCCATTTTTTCATTAATGGTTTCACTGTCAATGATTTTACGTTTACCGAAGAATCCCATCCCTGACCTCCAAGATCGAGAAATCTTATCACATTGTGTGATAAAAAAACTAGAGTGCCAAGTTTAAGATTGTTTGAATTTAGTAATTTTCTAGATAGTCACTCTCAATGATAGGAGCAACACAACGCATACCAATATCGGAGCGACGGTTATAGCCATAATCTGTTGGAGTATTTGTCCCTCCAATCAGTTGCATCGGCGAGCCTACTATTCCCCCCCTTCCACTTTGAACTCCTTCTATTCTTTCTTGTCCCAATTTTATGGCCGGGAGTTGATCAACTGTCGAGTCAACAGCAGGTACATTGGCGTATAAAAATTTATTAATTGTTGTATTTTCATTGATTGCGTTCGCAATTGAAACTGTACCGGTATAATCATCCACACCCCAAACGAAGTGTGTATCAGTTTCAGTTCCACTAACTAGGCCTTTTTCGCCTTTTATAAATTCAATCGAAATTTGTCGTCCTGCAGTACCAGGTTCTATTGCTTCAAATTTAATAGGTCCCATGTAACTATCAAGATTAGCATCAGCAAAATAATATGTGGTACTCTCTTCAGAACGAGTGAAATTTAAAAGTCCTATATCCTCTATAGTGCTACTTCCTGTGGAAGTAGAAACATTTTTAAAGAGTTTACTTAATGGTTCATCTGGATCAGTTAAAATAGCAACAACATCACTCCATTTAGCATTTGAATGACAGTCGATATCTATTTGTCTTCGAGTTGTGTAGTCTACGCCTAAGGCCCCTATGTAACAAATAGGTCCGCCAGGAGCATCTGTTGGGCTTTTAGAGGCCCCAAAAACGTTTATTCCATCATTTGCAGTTATATTTAGAGAGTACCCATCAAGAAATTTTCCACCAAAAGCAGCTTCAACTTTTAACTTCACATCCTCGCTACCACCCTTGTACTCAATGTAGTTGAAGGTTCTAAAAACCTTTTCTCCTTCACTTAAATAAAAAGTAGGAGCATTATCTTCAGTAGGAAAGACAACCCCTTGAGCTGTACCATTATTCAGAGTTAATGGAGACATTAATTTAGCTTGTACACAATCAAGACCTGAACCAGAATTTATTAAATCAACGAGCCCACTTACTGAAGTATTAGAACCAATACTGATGACAATATTAGGACAAGCACTTAAGACATAATCTGTTGCGGTTGTATTATTAAAGATTTTGATGTTTATATCATTGCTTAAATAGGCCCCAAAGTCTGATCCAGTTGATCTGATATAAATTCCATTTGAACTCGAAATTGGGTCAGTATCTGTTAGTCCAAAACTTGCAACAGCGTTTGCCTTTGTGGTTTCTTTTTCAAATAATTCAACTGTACCAGAAGGAGGAGTGACTAGACCATCAACTTGCTCTACTCCAATAAGGCGCACATTAGTTCCAGAAACATTAGTATTAAAATTTGAAACTGACCCAAAATTTGCAGCCAAACTACTCACACCAGCAGGCGCATCATAAGTATATCTCTTTTCGCTTGTATCGCCATCTCCATCACAATCGTAGGTTGTATTTTTAATCGAACCTGTATTAGAACCTCCGAAAGTAAACTCCATGCAAAAAGGAGTTGTTTCAAATAATCTATGGACTCTTGCATATTCTAGCCCTGCACTATTGAAAAAGGAAACTGATCTATTTTCAAATTGAGCAAGATCAAAATTAGATGCACCTTGTGAGATTTTTAGATATCTACTGGCAATGGGATGTGTATTCACTGCATTTTGAATATCAGCTACAGTTGTTGATTCTGGGTCAATATCTACTGTGACAAGCACATCTGTATTAATGATACTACCATTAAATTTGCAATCTGCTGATTCATTAACTGATACGCTCGCAGGACCTGTTTGTTCATCACTAATTGCAATACAAATATTATTTCCTAGTTTTCCAACTTCGACGGCCTGAACGAGAAGCCCATTATTATTTAGAGTACGTTTGGCCCTACCATCTGGTTTGTAACTAGAAGCTGGTATGAATTCCAATGCCCACTGTCCTGCTCCTGTTCCACTAAGATAACTTCCCCCATAGGCAAGTCCTGCGGCCTGAGACATAAAATCATTTGGGTTGTTAACTGTAATACCTTCAATTGTATTTGCAATATTTTCTGCATTATAGACATGTACATCATCTCTAAGTTCATCTTCTGAAATTCCAGGGCCTATTTGTTTAAAAAAATCTGAAAAATAAGAGTTTGATGCAATTGGAGTTGTGAAATAAAAATCGTTAATGGGTAGACCAATAGGTACAGAAAAATAGTTTCCTCCATTTAGTCTATCTGAAATGGTTGTAGTTGTTAAATATCGATCAGCTTTGGAACACTTATCTATACCATCGAGCTCATTACATGGGCCCATATTTCCATCCATCGTATAGACGTCATCAAAGAGACTATTATTATTATAATCTTCATCAAATAGAAACAGACGAGAATCATCCAGAGAAGTCGACATTTTACAAGTCTTATCAGTATAACATTTAACTCTTTCAAGTCCCCATTCAGCAACGTTGCCGATGGCATCTTGTACTCCATATCGAGATGTACATAGTTCAGTGAATTTAAAAATATTATTACTAACCGATCCCGTGTATAGAGAACGAATATTTGAGCTTTGAGTTCCAGGAAGTGAAAAAGAATAACTCGATGGGGGTATATCACTTTCAGTGTATCCAGTTAAAAGTCCAGAGGCATTTGAAGAGTTACAACGAGACAAGACATTCAAACTAGTTCCAGTCTCTTTATTCGTTAAGGTTACGCTGTCAACACCTTCTGGCCAAGCTGAATAAGCAACTTGCTGAGTTCTATTTGGCAATGAGGATTTTACTGCTGCAGTTGTGGTTAGTCCTGAAATCAATGAATCATCGATGTCGCTTCTACTAGTACATAATCTCTGCGCAGTTTTTTGTCTCACATTGACAAGAGGAGGTAGATAAGCGTGGACTAAATTATCAACAAAAGAAGATTCAACTGTATAAGTTTGAGCATTTGCGCTAGAGTCACCTATATAGCAAATATCAGCAATTTGATCGTAAAATATTTGATTTAGTGGCAAAGTCCCATCAGCTGGTTTTGCACTTCCGATTGATTGATAGGGACATCCTCCAAATTCTCTCCATCCTCCTCGATTGTATTGGTAACACTGTCCATCGTTTCGGTCGTAGAAGATGAGTCCAGCTGTTCCTGTTGGGGGCAATGATTGACCGACACAGCTATCTCCACCACAGTCTCCGTTAGCATCGTTTGCCGCAAGAGTGTAAGGACACCCAGCTTCCATCGCATCTACCATGAGGTCATGGCCAATATCAAAATAATTATCCAAAGGATCTTGAATTGAAGAATCTATAATAGTCCAATCTCCTGGAGTCGTACTATTGGACTTGTAACAAGACTTAGTTGAAGTGTCATAAAACAAGGCCCCTACGCTTTTTGCAGTAATACTGAGTCCAGACCCAAGAGGAGATCCATTTCCAGTACATTCTGAATTAGCTGTAAAACATTCACTTTTCGAGTAATCACATCTTCTTTGTCCAAAACCATTGTAAGCACATCTGTAATATTTCCCTTTTCCTTTTTCAATATTGAGACTCATTTTTCCACAAATTTCTTTATTCATGATCAATCTTGAAACCCAAACTTTATTTTTTGGTGGGAGGATGACTCTTAGTTGAGAATAAGGCTCTCGTGTTGGGACAATTTGATTGTTGAGTGAATCCAAAGGCATAACTTGATACCAAAAAACCTGCCCGCGATTTGGGTGGCAATTGTTGTCTACACAAGTCGTACCAACAGTTTTATCTGCAGTAAATGTATCAGTAAATTTTCTTAATGAAGCAACATTTGAGACTAAGGTTGGTTTTGTATAGTCAAAGCCATTCTTAGTTGTGCTTCTAAAGATGGCCCACCCTCCAATCGAAACTGATGATCCCTCTACGTTTCCTATAAAATTGAAATCATTCCACTCGAGTGTGATGAAACCATCTTTAAGTTTTTGGGAGTAACGGTCATATTTTGGCCCTACGGCGATAATATCTTTCCATCCTCCGTGATTTGCAGCAACAGAGTTTATGGTTATCTGAAATGTCACTTGGTTTGAAGCTGCACTACTATCTACAACTTCAAGGACGATATCACTCGTTCCATTTTGACCTGGATCTGGAGAAAGATTGATGACAAAGTTTTGTTGATCTGCAGAGTTGATTCCATCAGATAGTGCTACGGGAATAATATTTGCTGCAGGTAAAACAATACTATTATCAGAAGAACCCTCTTTCTTTGAACTTAATATATTTACTGAAACTGTTTGAGCATCTTCATTTGTACCACTTCCCGATGCACCACCTTCATCCACAGCAATACCTGTAATTTGATATGAATCACCTTCATTAAAAGAATAATTTCCCATATAGCTGTCTACGATTTCCCAATCTGAATTTGTTGTTCCCGTACTTTTCCAACAAATCGCAGAACCTTCTTGGTAATAATAGAGTGAGAAATCACTTTTATGAGATACTGGAGTAATATTTCCAATTGGAGAACTAGAACCTCTACAATCTCCAGAACAATCAGACATGCCAGCTTTATCAGAGTCTGAAGTGTAATCACATATCACAGGTTTATCATTAACCCCAACGATATCAATGTTTACAACTCCTCGATTCTTACCACCTTGTGGATCTGTCACTTCAAATATAAAATAATCTGCTCCATCAGTACCTCCTACAAGATCAAGAGTTCCTGATGTTTGAGCTGTTGGCCCGCCTAAGGCCGAAACAGAGATTAATTTGTTGGCCATCGGGTGTGTTGAAATCAAAGTTGCAACTGTTATATTAGAAGTCGTTCCACTTTCAATTTTTAACTTAATATCATATCTACCTTGTGGAGTAGAATCATCCACCCAGTTTACACTTTCAAGAACTTCACTTCCGGCCAAAGCTGTATTATCTAAAATAATTCTGATTTTATTTCCGAAAGAGCCTCCCATTTTGGCGGTATAGGTAACATCTTCGGAACTAATAGAGGCCTTCGTTACTGTTCCATACATATTTCCGTCATTTGGAGTATAAGTACAATTTAGGTCTGAATTTGACTGCATACATGCATCTGTTAAAGATCCATTAAATGGCCCTGCAACGATAGTATAAGTTAGATCACCTGTCGAAGATTCCTGATCTAATGAATTGGGAACGCTAAATGAATAATTGAGAGAAACAGCAGTTGCACTTTCAAAAAATGTTGCTCCAGCTCCCGCATCATAACTAATAACGTATGGCCTGTCATTAACAGGATTTATCATAAATCCAAAGCTAGAAGTATCTGAAGTTTGACCATCTACTGTGACCCTATAGTCAAAGCTAGCAGAACCATTGTCGTTTTCAAAACTTTTAACGTAGACTGAGCATTTTTTCAAAATCGGATCACAGCTACAGTCTCTGGTTGTAACTTTAACTTGAGCTGGAATATGACAAGTGTCAAAAGCTGTTAATATTGAATCAGGATCATCATATCCGAATGAAATTAAGGTTTCTACATCTTCATCAATGACATTGGGTAAAGGAGTGGTCGTAAGTATAGGTTTATTATTCTGGTAACCCAAAACAATGTCTACATCACCCTCTACATCCAAACCTCCTGCATCAATAACTTTATATTTGAAAGAAACAACTTTGGTTCCTGATGATTGTGCATCCTTAACTGGAACAAGAGTAAATTCTCCTGTCGCAGAAACCATTGAAACAGTTGCATAATTTGGATCAGGGTCTTGAGTAATTGTATAAGTAAAGGATGTTTCATCTCCTAAATCTTTGGGATCAGTTGCATTGGATGCCACTGTATTCAAGTAAGCAACTTCATCACTGATTGGACTTCCGATACTTCCAAAAGTTAAAAGTGACTGAGTCAGAACTGGTGGATCATTCACAGGTTGTACTTGAACATCAATGCGAGCTTCATTTGATTCACCATCGTTATCTGTAACGGTAAAAGTGAAGGCCATAAATCCAAAAGCATTTTTATTAGGATACTCAATATCTGCGGTGTCTATATAAACTTTACAGATACCAGCAATACAACAGCTACCACCAGTGGTAATATTAAGACCTGAGCTTACCTGTTTAATTGAACAAAGTGTCGCGCTATCACCATTAGGATCCTCATAATTTAAGACAACTTCATTTTGTGAGTTTGGAGAACCCTCGATGATGATGATCCCTCCATTTTTTGAAGTGGGTGGTTGTTCCTCTGCGACAACTTGGACACATTTCCTTGCTTTTGTATCAAATGCGGCCTTTGCGCCACAATTTGCACCAGCATCTCCTCCACTTGGATTCACACAAGAAGTAACTAGGCCCAATACTGGTAGGCCTAGTGCAATTAAATACTGTTGAAATAGTTTTCTAACAATTTTAGTCATGAATCTCTTTAACTCCCCTAATGCACCCTTTTCTTATCGTCTAAGCGTTTTAAATGATTAATCTCCGCTTCGACTTTTCTATTATCCCTTGCATTTATATGCGAACTATCAGGTTTTTAAGGATTTTTCATAAGTTACAGATAGTTAGGCCGCAAACTCATAAGTTATTCTGTTATGGAAGTAAAAAAAAATGACAATAATATTTGCCACAGGAGAGGTATCTTTGTCCGGGGTGCATAAAGTTCTAGAGCAAATTAGAATAAATTATATGAAAACAAATAGTTACGTAATCATTTTTCTACTCAATACTTTTATGGCCTATGTACCAATAATCAGTGCTTATGCAGATGAATTAGTTGTCGTGCAAAGTGTATCAACGACAAAAAAACGTTTTGTCATCAGACGTGGAAAAAAGACTGGAATACTTATTGGGCAAGAGTCACTTTTTAGTACACCAGATTTATCCCTTGTGGCCACTTGTATTGAAGCAACAAGTGATCACTCACTTTGGCAAGTAAATGAACCTGATGGGATGGCACCTTTTTCAAGAAAAGAGATTGTTGTATTTGAAAAATCCCTGGATAAAACTCTAGATACACTTTGGACGGAAACTCCAGAGTTACGAGAGTCTTTTGAACAATTTAAAAAGTATCGCGAAGAGCAGGAAATAGCAGAACTTGGAAAGTTAAGAGTTAATCTATATAATTTTTGGCTCCTTAGGGGGGGGTACGCCTTTACTTTATCAGAAACTGTCTCAACGACATCTGAGGGTCAGACCAATCAAAGACAAGGACTAAGAGGAGAAATAGACAGATACTACCAAATCACAGATGCATTTGCTTGGAGCTGGGGACTAAGATATGACTATGATACACTTTCTGTGGACACAGCAAACATTGTGATTCCTTCTAATCGATATCTTTTAATGGCAGATGTGTATTATAATTTTGATAAAATTTTAGATGATTTCGGAAATTTTTATTTTGGATTAGGGATTGGTGCAGGTTATTCAGAATCTTCAACAGAGGGAATAATTTCTGCGGGATACGCATTTGTTTCACCAAGTTTTAAAATAGGCTATTTTGCAGATGTTTCAAAATACTTCACATTATTTGTGGAATTCAGTGGAGAAGCAATTTCTATCACTGAGGCCTTTAGTGATGGATCAGAATTAAAGACAGGTCTCATCAATACTTTATTTTCGACAGGGATAAAATTTTAATTGATCAAATCTTGAAAATATAAAAAAGAAAAGGGGCCCCCTGCAAATGGACCCCTCTTTTTGGCCTCCTGCCTACACGCTGTAGTAACATCCTGTCACTACACTTAAATTATAACTTAATTCAATACTTGTTTGCACTATATTTTCAAAGGGCAAAACTTACCTAAAAAGGTCATTTTTATTTTGAGAAAGAGAGTTCTTTTTATTAGAATGCACTTATTTTACTACTTTAAAAGCGATTACTGATGTTAAAAACATATTTCCGACTCATATTATCCGTTATTCTAATATCTTCTTGCGGCCAGTTTAATTTATTTAAAAGAGATATGATAGCTCCTTCCAATCCCAAGCCTCATCCAGTCCATTGTCCATTGACGAACAAAATACTTAGTTCTATAGACAAAAAAATTATTGAATTTTTCCAAAGCAATGATCAATTCATTAGTGAGTTTGACCAGACAGAGAGAGTTCTAGCTTGGATTTTTTTAAATATTCTTATAAGACCAGATTTCTATTCACCAAACGCCAATATAGAAATGGTTTATTATGAAAACAACAAAATTGAAAATGCCACATACCTATTGGGAAATTTAAAATCAATTGCACAAAGTTTGATTCAAAGTTCTAAGAAAAGTGATCTGGAGGTTTTTTTAAAAAAGTTTTATAAAATCATACCCAATCAAATTATAGTCTCAAAGAGTTTTGAAGAACATGTCTATCAATTAAAGGCCAATATCAAATATAAAGATATTCATCCCTTCTATCGTAGAGGGATTGATATCGTTCGAAAAGATGATATATTAAATAGACAACTATTATTAGAAAGTTTCCTAAATTTTTACAAAAATCAAAAGGCCATTTCATTTGTCGACGAAAAAAGATTAGATACTCAAGCAAAAAATAATAAATGTTCAAATTCTGACCACGAATATTATTCATCACAGAGTACGTCCCAACTTTTTTACCAAGAAAGTAAATTCTTAAGCGCCATTATTCTTTTTCATTCAGAACTAAACCTTGGAAATCAAAATATTTTTTTAGGTGAGACTTTGAAAGATTTTACACCAAGGTTGTGTTATTTGGAGAAAAACGGAGTTGATTTCTTTATTTCATCAGTCAAAGGAAGAGAATCTGACCAAGTGAAAAGTCAGTTTATTCAGAGAATAGAAAAAACTGATGCAAATTTAAATCACACACTTGATGTTTTATCTTCAGGTCGATGGACTTATTTTGATTCTCCGAAAAGATACTTGATCGAAACAAAAAAAATTGACAAAAAAAAACTCTATGTTGAATTTATGTCTAAAAGGCTACCCATTTTTCATTTAAATTCAATTGGTGAAATCAATCTTCTTTACAATAGTTCACAATACAGCGGGCCTATTTTAGATGAACGCTCTGCTTTGGAAATTTCATGTCATACAGATTAGATATTCTTGGGGAAGCATCAGGAAGAACTCTTTTACAAATTGATTTAGATTCTTACTCTCCTCAAAAAGACTTATTAAGTTTATTACAAGAATTAAAATTCCCTATAGCTTCTAGTTGTGAAGGAGAAGGAATCTGTAAAAAATGTGTTGTGAATGGTAACTTACTGACTTGTCAAGTTAGTTTAGAATTGATTAAATCCATGGGATTAGATAGAATTAAAATTTCTTATTTATGAGGTTCTTATGAAATATCTCTCTTTTGATATCGAAGCAACAGGGTTGGACGAAAACGATCTAATGATAGAATTTGCTATGATCCCATTTTGTACAGAATCCAGAACATTAGAACACGATCTCAAGTTTCATCGTTATATTAAATGTCCACCATTTGAGGAGTTAAAACCAAGGCTAAATGAATGGGTGGCCAAGAATAATAGAGATCTCATCATCAAAGCGAATGAAGAAGGCATTGAAAAAGAAGATTTTAAAAAAGATTTTGATCAGTATTTAAAATCTCCAGAAACTAAAAAATATTTTAATCAGCAAGAACAAATAGTCCTCTTTGGAAAATCATTAAATGCCATTGATTTGCCTTTTATGAATCGAGATCTCGGTTGGGATTATATGAGAACTCATTTTTCACATCGAACACTGGATTTAACCTCATATGTTATTGGAAAAATTGATGAAGGCAAAATTCCTTCTGAATGTATTTCAGGGAGTAAATTGATGGAATATCTTAAAATGGGTGATGTCGCTCACACAGCACTAGAAGATGCTCAGAATACGGCAATTATGTACCTTAAACTTCTAACAAATGTGCAATGAACTCTGCACTTTTTCACAGAGTTCTTGCCAGTAATTTTCAAAAAGAACCTCATGATTTAGAAGATCAATAACTGATAGAGAAACATACTGATCATCAATTGCATCACAATCTGAATTTTCAATTTTTCTAAAGCCCTCATAAACACCACCTATCCAGTAATACGATCTGCCACGAAAATCAGTTCTTTCTTCAATTTGTTCACTATAATATCTAAAACCAGGTCTGGTTAATTTGACTCCCTTAATCTTTTCAATATCAATATTGGGTATATTGATATTTAAAAATAGGTATGGACGAATTTGCGATAAATCTATCATTGAAAGGAAAATATCCAATACGAGAGCAGCAACATGAAAATGTTCTTTTTCATTTGGGTTTGGATAAAAGCTCATAGCGCTACTTACAGCTATGGCCGGGAGTCCTCTGTAAACGGCCTCCCTAGCTGCTGCGCATGTACCGGAATAATAGATATCTTGTCCTAAGTTTGCTCCTCTATTTATTCCAGAAACCACAATATCAGGCCGTTTATCAACAAAGAGATGCCCCACTCCCATGAGAACACAATCAGCAGGATGTCCAGAACATCCATATACATTTTCTTCTATGGCCTCAAGACGTAGAGGTTGATCAAGTGTTAAAGTATGTCCAGTAGTTGATCTTTCTTCAAGTGGAGCTATAACATTTAGATCATATTTAGCTTTTAACCTATTTTTAAGTGTATTTATTCCAGGAGCATAGACTCCATCATCGTTTGAAAGCAAAATTCTCAAATCCTTCTCCTCTCTAATAAAAAGAAATCTACACTACATAAGGAAATCGGATATGGCCATTAGCGACCAATTGCTTTTGCAATATGTCGTAATTCAGTATCAAAGCGCTCAAGGTCCAGATTGCGGTAACAAACTTCAATTTTTGAGTTTATTGAAAGTGAGATAAAATCGAAATCTATATAATCAAATAAAATTTGATAAATAGGGTCATCCCAGTCTAAGTTGATACCCAATTCATAGCGACTTTGGTGACCACCTGCATATAAAACTTGAGATAAATTTTGAATGAATTGCGAAAGAACCCCACTTCGAAAAATTTTGAGAAGTTCTTTGTAATCTAATATAATTCCTTTTAATTTTTTGTATTTAAATATTTCAGGTAATTTCAAGTTGGAGTTATAGTACCTGTAGTGCCACAAATCAAACTGATCATAGTCGTACAAATTTTTACTATCAGAAAATTCAAGAAAAAATTGTCTTGAAAAATCTACAGGAAAGGGCAGTTTTTGGATTGTCTCTTTGAGGTCTGATATAATTTTTTCAACAACAAAATCTGCTTCATTGTTGAAATGTAAATAATATCTCGCATGTGGCCCAAAATTGTTTTCGATTATTTCCAAAAATTTATGAAGCTGTAAAAAATTAGGGCCTTTGGTATAAAAATCGAATGAGAGGTCTTTAATAGAAAGTTCCTCTAGTTTGTCTAGAGTTCGAAGATCGTAAATACCGTTGACTTTTAACCTGCTTATCATCAGCTTTATTATACATAAAATTAAGCATAGGTTGAAACCATATTCTTCGTCTGGAAGTTCCTACCGATTCTGGATGAAATTGGTATGTTATTAACCCACTACCTTTTGCGATAAGACATTGATTCTTATACATTTGTAAACTTATACCAGGATACGAAAAATGTTTCACATAGAGGGAATTATACATTTGAACGCGCACTATTTTTTTTATTTTTTGTTCAGCTAGAAAAATCGGGAGTTCAATTGATTGTCCATGAATAGGTCTTTTAAGATAACTGATATGTGCACCCAAAAAACCACAAATAATTTGATGTCCTAGACATATACCCATAACGAATACATTGTCTTTAAATAGGTAATTATTAAGAAACGGAAATATTTTATTTTGATAATCTTTTGAATGACCAGGCCCTGGCCCAAGAATGAAAACATTTTTGTAGTTATTATCGATATGAAGTTGGTCTATACAATTAAAATGAATGATCTCAGGTCTTATATTTGAGTAATTCTGTATTTCACTCGAAATATTGAAAGTAAAACTATCTTCAAAATCAACAATGAATATTTTAGAAGGCAATTTGATGGTGTCTATCATAGTCAGTCTCACCAATAGAGGGCATTGGAGATATTGAAAATTTATATTCGTTAGTGTTGGGTAATGGCTCTATATCAAATGCTAGATTCACACAATTAAACAGCCTTAAGCGCATTGAATAGATTTGTTTATACATTTTAGACAAATTATAATCATATTCTAGAGCAAACCCCAATTTTAAATTATCATTAACATCATACACAACACTTCCTCCTAAGGTCTTTTGTTGAGGAACTTGCTCAGTGTCTCTATAGAAATAGAGTTTTAAATCAAAGGTTTTATAATCTGCTAAAAAATCTGTTCTAAAAATATTCGTTTTTTTTCTATAGTAATAATAATTAGAGATCGAAATAGAATAATTATCTAGATTGAATCCAGTAAAAATAGCAAGTCTTGTTAATTTTTGATCTAAATCATCAGAGCTCTTACTGTTAAGTAATATCCCTTGTGAAACATTAAAATAGGCAACTTCAGAATAAGAAAACTGATCTCTTAGAAAATTTTTATCCTGAAATGGTTTATATACTTTGACAGATTTTCTAATAAGATTATTTTGCCAAAAGAGTTCAAGTGTATTTTTTTTCGGTAAAGTTGTGATACTTATACTTTCGTGTTGTTTTGAGCGAATTGCATCGTATTCATCAAATAGTCCTTGTTCATCACTAATTTGATTTGCAAAGCGTTGATTACCATTCATAGATTCATCAAATAGATAGAAATGCCTTAAAAAGAAATCCTGAGAATGCATATAAGAATCGACATTTTTTAAGACAACATTATCTTGATATTCAATACCCTTCTGTGGCACGTCTCCAATATATTCACTATTAGGTGATTTCTCATTTGTTTTTTGACGCTCAAGATTTATATCACTTGGCAGATACTTTTCAACATAAGCATGGCCAAATATTTTGTCTATTCCTAATTGGATTTGACTTTCGAGAAGAAAAGCATTTTTAGAAAAAGTGTTTTTTTCATTTTTTAAATGGAAGAACTTATAATATTGCCCATCAAAGATCGTTTTTGTACTAAATAGAAATGGCCCTAATGGTCTCAATTGTAGTTCCAACTCCGGTTGTGTATTTAAACGGTAAGCATTTCTTAGATAATTAACTTCATTTATACGGTTTTGTTTAAAAATTGTTCCTTCTGAGTGAAATTTGAAAGAAAGGTCTTTAATCAAAAATTTGTGAGAGCTAAAAAGTGAAATTGGATAAGACTTGATGGTTAAACGAGGAAGCATTTGAACATAGTTATGATCTAATGTAAAACGGTCTGGGGTGATCATATTTTTTCTCATTCCAACTTCGGTAATAAAACTGAAATCAAAAAAATGTAAATCAAAATAGGTATACAAACCTAAGTCACCACCTATTACACTATCATTTGTGGCAACTTCAGAATAATCATCAACTGTATCTAGATCTGATAGAAAATTATAAACTAAATGGTGATTTAAATAATTTGATCTTTGAAAATGATGCTCCCATTGCCCAAAAAATCTGTAGTGTTCTCTATTTTTTTGTTCAGAAAGGCCGCTTTCAAAATAATAAAGATTATCATTTAGGGAGAAGTAATTGAATTCGGCCCAGTTAAAAGGGGTAAAAACTTTTCTATACTCTACATCAAAGCCAATTCCTCTTTCTTCCATGAATGTTGGTGTGAGAGTTATATCACTAGTCTGGCCCGTTACAAAATAGATAGGCTGATAAAAATTAAATGTTTTATCATTTTCTTTTTGAGAAGGTCTTGAAAAAAATGAAGGATATAATAGTCCTGTTTCTCTACTTTTTTTAATTGGAAAAAAGATATAGGGAACATAAGCAACAATCGACTCTTTAACTTTCACGTATGCATGTTTGATTGTAACGTATTGGCCGATTTCAATTTCAATTTCTTCACCAGTTAGAGACCATAATTCAGGGCAATCTCGACATTTAGTGTACTCGGCATCCTTTGCATAAAAATTTCCATTTTCTTTTTTCGTTATTATTTTTCCAAAAACAGAAAACTCAGGGGAAACCACTCTTGCATTTTCTATCGTAAAAAGGGTTGTGTTAGAGTTGTAGAGGATTTTTGATCCAAACAACTGAAGTCCTGATGATACATATCTGACGTTTCCCTTAACTTCGATATCTCCTGTTGTCATATCTAAAGAAGCTTTATCTCCATAAATTGAATTGTCCTGACTTGTTATAAAAACATTTCCAACGGCCTCAAAGAAATTTTCACTTGTTTTTCTAATGGCCTTATCTGATAAAATTTGGATTTTATTTTTAAATTTAATTTCATGTTTGATACGAGTTAGTCCACGAGAAGAATATAAATTTAAGACTAAAAATAATAGAACTAGAATCCAATGCACTTTTGAGCCTCAGCAATAAAATAATAAGAACCAGTTACTAAAATATTTTTTCCTTTTACGGCCGAGTTAAAATCCAAATAAAGCTCAACATTGTTTTTAGCTGAATAAATATCTCTTAAAAGATTCAATTTATTTATATCAATGGCCCTGTTATGCTCAAAGTGACACAAAGAAATGATGACATTATTTTGTGTGTATCTGAGTAGTGTATCCAACATACGTTTGATTTGAGAAAAGTCACGGTCTGAAAATGAAACTATGATTTGATCAAATTTTAATTTTTCGAACTTTATTTTTTCGACAAGTGCTTCGATTCCATCGATATTATGGGCCCCATTGAAAGTGAACCTTACTTGACCTGACTTCCACTTTTCCATACGTCCTTGAAAAACTTTCTTTTCAAGAGATTCAATGGCCCTTCCTGAAATTTTATGGCCCAAGACACATTCACAAATCTTAACGGCCAGGTGGCGATTTCTCAAAGAATAGTCATTTTTATGTTCTTTGATTTGGAAAAGTCGAGCTGATAATTTTTCTGATTTTTGTTTGATAAGATCAACGAGATCAGGCTGTTGTACTCCACTAAAAATGTACTGCATTCGCCTTGTCACGCCCCATTTTTCTTTTAGGATTTCAACTTCCGAATCCCCTAGTAATTCTTGATGATCTAGACCAATAGAAGTAATGGCCGCGTACTTTGCATCAAAGACATTTACTGCATCAAGTCTTCCGCCTAGCCCTACTTCTAGAACTATATAGTCTGGTTTTTTTTGCGAGCAAAAAGTACAAAAAACATAGAAAAGAAACTCATAATAGGATAAAGATCCATGTAAATAAGGCATCAGTTCTAAGCATGTTTGTTCAAAAACATCCTCATCAATATACATTCCATTAAATCGAAATCTCTCCCTAATATGATGGATATGAGGCGAAGTCCAAACAGCTACTTTTTTACCTTCTCGTAGCAGGAGGTACTCTACTGATAGAGCTGTTTCACCTTTCCCATTTGTACCTGCGATAGTAATAATTTGTTCGGGCCCAAAGTACCTATGAAAATCTTCAAAAATGCCTTTTACTCGTTCAAAACCTGGGGAAAATATTTCTTTACCAAAAGTTGAACTTATTTGTTGTTCAATATGCAAGATGATTCGCCTGTTGAGTTCAATTCAATTTAAAGGCCATAATCTTGAATTTTTAGGAACTTGCCAATGCTCGTAGCGACATAAAAATGTTTCAAAATCTATTAATTTTAAATACTTAGAGAACATTTTTGTGAAGAAATTTGTTCAGATATATGTAGAAATTCCGAAGAGTTGATTGGGGGAGAGATGATTAAGATATTAAGTCCAATAATTAAGGTCAAATTAAAGTTAATTCCTATAATTTTTCTTATTTTTAGTCATCATCTCTATGCTGAAATTACTCAAGCTCAAAAGAAACAAGTTAAAGATCTTAACGAACAAATTTTAAAATTTTATTCTAAATGTAAGAAGCTTCATATAGAAATGGAAAATCCTGAAAATAAAGTAATGAAAGATGAAGAAAAAAAATTTGCCTGTCTAACAAAATTCAGAAAATCGATGATTCCCTTTGATTATAGTCGTGTGCCACTCAATAACTACTCTGAAATAATGCTATATTGGGATAACTGTACAAATGCCTATATATATGATGAGAATAAAAGTAGTGATTTTAAAGATTTATGTTTAGATGAATTTGAAAAGATAAAAAAGTTAACTGAGCAACTTGACAGAAATCTAGATATTATAGGGTCAGTAGTCCAAGATCGAGATTCTACAAAACAAAAAAATAATATACAACTTGCTAATACCTATTTTAAGAAGAGATATATTGATTTTTTCTTAACCTGTAAACATGGTCTAACTCATAAGAAGTGTGAAGAAGAAGCGATTTTAATTAAAAATTTTAGAGATATCGTCGCTGACTATACAAAAGCTTGTGAAGAAAAAAGCATAGATTCCACAAAATGTTCCGAAGATTTAAAAAATAATTTCAAACCTTGGTGTGATGATTTTACGCTTAATGAATTCGCTCGATGTGGTACTAAAATAATAAATCTAACAGCAAGTTTAAAAAGCGCTACTAATTCTTTCGAAGATTTGAAAACAAAAGCTCAAAATCTAATCAAAGAATGCAAAGAGTACAATCTCTATCCTAAAAAATGCGAACTGCTCAGTTATAGTAAGCTCAATCAATTTATTCAAAACTGTCAAAACAACTCAGCTGACGATAATTGTGTGAAAGAACTTCCCAATATCAAGTCAATTTCTGATATTATCGAATATAAGCACAAACTTATAAATGATGCAAAACAATCACATTCACCTAAAGAAATTCTACAAAAAAAAATGAATACACTTATACAATATTGTCTTGGAGAAAAAACAGCTCAGTGCCAAGTTTATTCTCAACTGATGATAGATACGCTTTCACAAGCTAATGAATATCTTAAGAGTTGTAAAGCAATGCCTCAAATTGATGGAATAGATCAAACAGAGAATGATTGTACCCAGCAAATTAATAAAATCTGCACTGATCAAGATAGGTTTTATTGGACCAGTGAAAGGGAAATTCAGAAATGTAAAGATGATTTAGAAACAAAGACTAAAGAGTATAACGAGTTTTTGGACAATCCTAAAAACAATGGGGCCAATCAACCCCAAGGAAATACAACTTCAAAGGCCCCGTCATCTGCGGCCGTAACTACTTCTAAACAAGAACCAAACTGTCAAGAAAACTTGCATAGTGCCATAAAAGAAAATATTGGAAAAGATCAAAATCGAACTTTTAGAGGTGAAATAGAAAATACATTCAAGATTGTTCAAGATCATGCTCTTGCTAAAACTGGAATGCTTTTATCAGTCGCTGCAAAAACGATGAAAGAATATATTGATGAACATAAGAACGAAAGACCTACAAATGATCTCTTTGATTTATATAAACAAATCGATATAGAAAAAAATATCACTAATAATATTCAAACATATCTAACAAGTTCAGAACATCTGAACAATATTAAATTAAACTCTCAAGCAAAAGAAGATTTAAATAATTCTATGAAGGATTTTTTTAAAACCTTTTTATCATCAGAAAACGTTAATGATTTTATTGAACCATTTCTTAGCGCCATCTCTAAAATTAAATATGAATACGAACTAAGAAAAGCAGATGGGGCAAATTCGGAAAAAAGAAATATTTCCCTCAACACAATTGACCGCCAATTTTTAAGAACCTTCTTAAGCGATAAAGAAATCAATTCCAAAGATCAATTTTTTGATATTATAAAAAAAGCAATTTTAAATCAATTTGATGATCCATCTAAATATGCTGAAATTGATACTAAAAGAGATAATATCTATAACGAATTTAAGGAAAAAACAGCAACATTAAAGACAAAATTCTTTGATTTTTTAAAAGAAGATTATTTTAAAAAATGTTTTAACAAAGAAAACATCTCCTCAACCATACTGTATATGGCATCACAATTTGATGATACAAATACTGGAGCACTAAGTTCATTTCAAGCATTTTGTACTCAACTAAGTGAAACTCCTGTTGATCAAATCGAAAACTTTGCTCAAGAAAATTTTGCACTTCTCTTAAAGGCCTATATAACGCCTCCTCTTTCTCAAACTTGTGATAATGATTATCTAGACTCTGCTCAAAATTGCAAAAAGTGCCTTAGTAATTTACATAAAATTGAAGAAAGTTGTCTTGCGTGTAATGATTCGAATAAGAAATTTCCTGAATGTACTGCTAATAATGAAAAAGAAAAATGTGATGATAACGACCTCACGGGCTGCCCTGATGAAAATTCTAAAGAAAATGAAGGTCTTTTAGATGACACAGAAGAAGTCTGTTCAACATCTGATGAACTCATAGAAACAAATACATGTACGAATAAAATGAACGATAAGCAAAACTATTTCCCAAATAACACTTATACAGATCAACCTATTCAACGACAAGTATTTCCGAATTTTACATATGCTGGATCATCAGTTGATTTGATTGGACAGATAGATCCAACATTTTTTATGAATGGATAATTAAAAAACATAGCTCGTATCATTCGATCCAATAATTACGATTCTTTCATTTCCGATTTCTTCAATTTCATGGTAGAGCTGAGTCTGGTAATTAGGTTTTAAATGCCCCAAAAAAATTGGTACTTCTTTTGGCATTTTTTTAATCTCTTCAGCTATTGACTTCGGAGTATGATGATCACTAGCAATTGCGACTTGTTCTAATTCATTTGGAAAACTAACTTCAGTAAAAATGGCCTTCAAGTTCTTTCTTTGTTTTCCCAATTCCCAAATTCTCTCTGTTGGACCAGTATCTTGAGTAAAAAGAACTGAGGTATCCTTTTTTTCTACTATAAATCCCAAGGCATTTCCTGGATGGGCCACTCTGACAGGAAGAATTTTGTACTCTCCAAGAGTGAGTTCTTGTTCGGGTTGAATGTCGTGAAAACGAATGGTTGGATTTTTAGGACTAGGCAATTTCGAAAAATCTGGCCAGATGATTTCATTCATTAAATGGTCAGTAATTGCTTTTTTAACTGTTGAGTTTGAGTATACTTCAAACGGTTTGTCCTTTAGCCCAAAACAATTGTCTGACAGAAATGCTAAATCCTTAATATGATCTAAATGTGGATGTGAAATTAATATATTTTCAATTAAAACCTGTTCATCAATTAAAATGCCCGTTGCACAAGATCCTGCATCTATAAGAAGTTTCCCATCAATGAGGTATGAAGTTGCCCTAAATCCTGGAGAAACTCCACCATGGCCACCAATTATCCTTACAAGCATGTTCTATCCTTTTTAAACAAGTAATAATATTCTAACCCTAAACGAGTTGAGACTCAAACGTTCGAGTGAAATTATTTTTTATTAAGATAACTGTAAATTTCCTTAGTTGGACGATCAAGTATAAGAGATAATAATTTTGACAAGGCCTTGGGAGTTGGAGATTGCAAATACTCCTCCCCTAACTGGGCAATTTGTCTTTCTGAGAGCTTCTTTGATTTTGAAATCGATAGTCCTATGACTATTTCACCCTTTTCAAGAATATCTTCCCTTTTATCTTGAAATTCATGGCCCTTAAATCGATAAACTGACTCATAAAATTTTGTAAGTTCCCTCGCAACGACAATATTTTCATTTGGAAATCGAGCACATAAAATCTCCAATGTTCCCATTAGTCTATTGGGTGATTCGAAAAAAAAGTGCCCCCCTTCAATTGATTCAAATAGGTCAAAACTCTTATTAAGGGAACTTTTGTCTCTGCCTAAAAATCCATGAAACATAAATGGGTGGGCAGGTAGCCCTGACAATTCTAAAGCAACTAAGGGGGAACTCACTCCAGGATTTGAAGTTACAGTGATACCTTTTTCGATGGCCTTCTTAACGAGTGGATAGGCCGGATCAGAAATAATTGGACTACCAGCATCAGAAGCTATCACTACATTTTGTTCTTCGAGTATTAAAAAGATTTTTTCATAAACATCTTCTTTTGAATGGTCATGATAGGAATAGAATTTTTTGCCTATTTTTTCAATTTTAAGAAGATCAAGTAATTTTGAGAAATTACGAGTATCTTCTACAAAAAAATATTGTTCTTCATTCAGTGTTTTTAAGGCCCTCTGGGTAATATCTTCCAAGTTACCAATAGGTACAGATAGTAGGATTAACTTCGCTGTTTTTTCCCCCATGATTACTCCCTCTAATAATGTTAAAATGCAATGTAGATATTGTTTATCTAGTGCTATCTAAAGGAGAAAAATATGTCAATGAAGGCCCATGTAAGAACTGATTCTCGAGGAAATATTACAATTCAGATGCAAGGAGACTTAGACTTTGAAAATACTTCTCCTTTTAAAAGTGAATTATTTGAATTGGTTGAAAATAATCCCTACTCAATAATAACTCTTGATATGAATCAGTTAGACTTTGTAGGCTCTTGTGGAATAGGACAATTTGTCGATACAATTCGTATCCTAAACGAAAAAAAGAAAACTATACAACTTGCCAATGTAAAAAGTGAATTTTTAAAAGTTTTTAAGTTATACGACTTAGATGCCTTTGAACTCATGGAAATTCAATTTGATACAGATGAGACCGAACATTTATCTCAAAATTTTGCGGCCAGAAGAAGAACCTTTGAAAATTAGGCAGCTTTTTTAGGTTGATTACTTTTAGCATCCAAAATTCTATCTAAAATATTAAAAACTTGATCGCTGGCCTCTTCCATTTCTTTGACACCAATTTCTAAATCATGAATATGTTTAGATATATCTGTAACGTGTCTTAGAATTTTTCGTGTACCTTCATGCACTAAGGCGTGTGGACCTTCTAGTGATGAATAAAAAGGTATTTTAGAGAAATTTTTTGCTCCTTCTCCATGCAAAAACCATTTTCCTAATCTACAGTTTTTATGATCTACAAATTCAATCATTGGTCTTTGATTAATTATCGATTGATACGTACCAATTTTCCAGAGAATATGGTCGATTTTTGCAAGAGTAACAAACACTTTATCATTAGTGCTTGAAATCAATCAAGTGCAAGCTGATTTTCCTGTACTGTTAAATGAATGGTTGAATTGAACTCTGATGTTTTATTCACAATTAGATCACTATTTTGTTTTGTCTCAATCATTTTCTCTCTTAACTGTTCTGAAGATTCGGTGATACCTTCCATGCCTTCTTTGATTTTTTCAAGCATTGTTGAGGTTGCTCCTGAGAGTTTTTGAACTTCTTCTGCTACTACAGCAAAACCTTTACCAGCTTCACCTGCTCTAGCGGCCTCAACTGAAGCATTAAAAGAAAGAAGTTTACTTTGCATTGCAATATCCTGGATATGATCCACTATGCCTATCACCTCTTGCGTTCTTCTGTTAACAGTATCAACTGTATTATTAGCAGTTAAGATTACATTTCCAAGTTCTTTGATATCTGAGGTCAACTTATTTGATGAATTGATAACATCAGAAAACTGTTCTCCAATACTCTCAGCTTGCTCTATAGCAATAAGATTTGATTCTACAGAAGATGCCAAATGATCTTGGATATTAGACAGTGATTTTTTCAACTGCGCATTTTCTGCTTCTAGTAGTTTAAACTTCTTTTCCCAAAGTGAATTTTCTTCATCGCGATCGGAGAGTGCTTGATTGATTTTTTTGAATTCAATCGCTGAATTTTCGAGTTGAATTTCTAATTCATTTTTAACTTTCAATAATTCTTCTGACTGACCAAAACCTAAAAGATTTGCAATAAAACTTTTCATACAACTCCCCTGTATGATGTTTTTCGGAAAATTGCTATATAATGTTAGGAGAATCTACTAAAAAGTATAGTTGACCATATTCATATAGAACTGTGCAATTGAATCTTTTTTCTTTGAACTTTCAATATTCGAATAATTAAAATCATAATAATTTGTATTGTCATATGGTGAAGACGGAATATTGTGATTATTTTCAAAATATCTGTCCCACTCCCCTGATCTCAAGGAATGTGAAACGATTATATAGCCACCGAAAAGAATACCTGCATATAGTCCAAGTGAAGCACCTTTTGCAACAGCTCTTCCACTCGTTCCAAAGGCAAGAGAAGCTGTTCCTAATAACAGCCCCCCTACTGTTCCATAGGCCGAAGTAACAGCTAAAGTTCTGAACTTCGCATCCGCTGAATATGCATTTTGTAAAAGTATTGTTGTAAAGAAAGTTAAAAGAATTAGTTTTTTCATAATCACCCAACAGATGTTGTCCTATATTAGTTTAAGGTATTATGTAGATTGAAATAAGCGGAAATTCCTTCCTGTTCAAAGGCCCTTTACCTGACCTTTTAGACATACTATTTATGAATTATTGGTAAAATCCACTGTATTCTTTTACTCCCTTAAAAGACTTACGGTGAATCGGAGTTGGCCCATTTAATCTAATAAATTCTTTATGAGTCGGAGTTGGATAGCCTGCATGTTTCTCAAGGCCATAACCTGGATATTTTTCACTGTATATACTCATGAGATTGTCTCTATATTCTTTGGCAATAATAGATGCAAGTGCAATTAGGATAACTTTAGAATCTCCCTTCACAACACACTGTTGTTGGTAATGATTATTTAAATTCACAATTCGTTGATTTCCATCTATAAGGGCCAGCCAAGTTCCTTGCCCTTGAGTTACTGTCTCGATACTTTCTTTCATACTCAGTAAAGATGCTTGAAGAATATTTATTTCATCAATGATCGTATTTGAAATTTCAGAGATTGAGAAAGATAGCTTACATTTTTTAAATGCTTCAACTTCATATCTTTGATTTGCTCTAAGTTCGTTAACTTCGATTCCTAACTTACCTAAAATTTCCAAACGCTTTTTAGGTGTAAGCTTTTTTGAATCAGTAACATTTAAATTTTTTAAGTTCAGACAAATTGATTTTATATCAATCCATTCACCTTCTATTGCAACACTAGTCCCAACAACTGGCCCGGCCAGGGGGCCTCTTCCAACCTCATCAACTCCTAAAACTTGTAGATACTCGCGGTTTTTTGGGCGTAAAAATCCATCTAAGTACAGTTCATTCATATGATTACCTCTTTATAATCATGAAATAAAAAAAAGGCCTTCGAAACGAAGGCCAATATGTTTATGAAATTTTAATTATTTTCTATCATAATCGATAGCTATTCTGGCAGATTTTCCTGATCTATCTCTTAAATAGTATAGTTTTGATTTTCGAGATTTTCCTCTTTGAACAACATCAATTTTTTGAACATTTGGAGAATGAAATGGAAAAATTCTTTCAACTCCCATTCCACTTGAAATTTTTCTTACACGAAAATGTCCTGAGATTTTTCCAAATTCTTTGACAGCGATACACACGCCTTGAAAAATCTGTGTACGTGTTTTATTTCCCTCTTGAATTTTACAATGAACAGCAAGTGTATCTCCTGTTCTAAATACAGGGTAAGATTCAACTTCTTTTTTTGCATACTTCTGGTTTACTAAATCTACTATTTTAGACATCTTTGGTCTCCTGGACAAATGGCCTTTTCAGAGGGACCCCCAATGGGCCCTTAAACAAAGCTCTTTCCTTTGCAAAAGTGTTTGAGTTTTATGAAATATTTATCCATACGTCAAGAATTAACTTATTGCATTATTTTCGATAAATAAATTGCGACAGCACTACGAACTGAAAGATGGTTATAATTATCGTGTGAATTTCCCAAAATAGGACTAAGAAAATAATGAGCTTTTTGCAAAACTTCATCATGTAGGCCCCAACCTGTGCCAAAGAGGATTAAACCAGGCCTATTTGTACTTACTAACCTCTCAATAAGTTGGGCCTCATCTCCGTTTGATTGTTTAAAGTTTGCGCCTGTGACAATTAATTCCGGTTCTAGTCCTTCTATCTGACGTACTTGTTCTACAGCATCTTCTATTGAATTTCTGAGAGACACAATTCCTAGGGCATCTTGTCTGTCAGGATTGTAAGCAGAGGCCTTATCTGTTTCCCAATGTCCTAAAATTCTTAAGACCAGTTCTTGTTGAGCTTCAAGTGGAGTCACTATGAAATATTGTTTAACTCCAAATGTTCTACATGTCCGAGCTATATCGTGTATGTCTAAGTTGGTAACAGACGTAGTCACTTTTTCGCCGTTTTTATTGCGAATGGGGTGATGTACAAGGGCCAAGTACATATTCGGAAGGGTCATTATTTCTCCAGTAAATCGGGTCTATACTTTTCAGTCATTTTTATAGCACTTTTTTCTTTAAATTCAGCAATTTTCAGATGATTACCGCTTGTGAGAATTGACGGAACGCCTAAACCTTCAAATTCAGATGGTCTTGTATAAAGAGGATACTCAAGTCCATGTCTAGAAAAAGATTCATCTTTTGAACTGAGTTTATTTCCAAGAACACCTGGTGCAAATCGAAGGGAAGAATCTAGGATCGTCATTACGGCGAGTTCGCCTCCTGTTAGAATAAAATTACCCACTGAAATATATTCATCGACATAATTTATTAAAAATCTCTCGTCGATTCCTTCATACCGACCACATATAAAAACGAGATCTGGAGAATTTTCGGTAAAATGTTTTTCAGCAAACTCAACGGCCTGCTCATGGCACCAAGTATATCCTCTTGGCGCAGGATAGACGATATGAAGTTCTTTTTTATAGTCGTTGTAGTTCCCTGGTTTGATAACACCATCGAATAGGGCATCTTTCAAAACATCTGCTCTTATGACCATTCCTGCGCCTCCTCCGTATGGCGAATCATCGACTCCCTTAAATTTTTTGGGTGAATAGTCACTTAGTTGAACAGTATTTAATTCGATTTTTTTACCTCGGTTTCCACTTAATGTTTGTCCAACGACTCCATTTTCTTTAAAAGGATTGAAATATTCTGGAAAAAGTGTGATTACCCATATTTTGTTCATCAAACAAATTCCAATTTGTTAATTATGATCGTTTGATTTTCATAATCAATCTCTTTCACAAATTGATCGATGAAAGGAATTTCCATGGTTTCATCTCCACTTATCACAAGTACAATTTGTGCCCCGTTGTCATAATATTTTTCTAAAAATCCGAGATTATCACTAGTTTTAAAATCAATTGCTTTAAACCCCATGATATCAACAAGATATATCTCATCATCATTGATTTTTGGAAAAAATTTTCTTTGTACATAGATATCAAATGGGATGATATAATCGGCCTGATTGCGATTAGAAATCTCTTCAAATCCTAAAATTTGTTTATTTCCTTGTGAAAAATAATTTATTTTATATATTTTGCCTGTGACAGGAAGATTTGAATCAATATTTTGAGGTTTAACAAGTACTTCAATTCCAGATTTTAAAATAGAATTTTCAGGGTTTTCTAGAAACACATCGAACTGACCTCGAAGAGCGTGAGACTTACGGCAGCCGCCTAATAAAATATATTGTTCTGTATTTTTATTCATGGGCCACTATCTACCAAATTCATCTACGTGCGTCCATGAATATTAAAAAATTACAAGGTCAACCCTAATATGAAATCGCACCACTTAAATTAATTCCCCAATGTCCACGCCAGGGTACATGAGTGACATTTAATGAAAATTTTGCAACACTAAGTTGTATTTGTTGACCTAGAAACCATCTAAAGAGTACAGGAGAGGGTACATCTTTGGAACCTAGATCAATATCGGCAGTGCCACTTGCACCTGAAACATCAGTTGATAATAATGCTGATGAGCTGGCCAAACTTTCTGCACTTCCAAAATTAAAATCTAGTCCAATACCCATCATTGTCGTCATGACATATAACCATTGAAAACTTGTTCCTATTTCAATTGGTATAGAGTATGTACTTACGTCTACACCGGCCTGAACATCACCAGAGATAGTTGCAGTTCCGAGACCACTTATATTTTGTGATACATTTAGATCTAGCAGAAGTTTTAAAATCATTGAGTGGTATTCAAGGCCTGAGGCCAGATACACTCCGTTGAATCGAAGTGTACCAAATGGGATCAAATCCCCCCCCTCTCCAATTAATGATCTTATCATAAATCCAAATGAAGTCGATTTGATTGTGAGATTGTCTATTTTCATATCTGTATTGTTAAAATGTAAAAAAAGATCTGTTTTTTTGGGGTCAAATATTCCTGTGTTAGAAGAACCAAATGTTTCGAGTGATACACCGAATGTTAAACCTCTTAAGAACGAAGCACCTCTCAATTGTTCGGGATCAATATTTCCCTCGAGAACATCTTTCATTGAATTTTCTCCGATGTCGGCACCAGCTGAAAAATGGTAGCGAAACTGACCGATTTCTATATCATTGTAATATTCAGATGTGACAAGTTTTGCGGCCATCAGATTGGCGTTGGCCATCCCTTTTAAATAAGAAGATTGGTCGGCATCGGGAAGTTTTGAATTTATATCATCTTCAAGTTGATCAAATAGTGAATCAATTTGAGCGATTATGGTTGTGTTGCTTGTACCATAGGATCTGTTTCCGATTGAAAAGGGGTTTGCGAAGCAATTAGAAATAATGAAAAAGTAGAAGATGAACTGTTTCATGGCGATCCTTGCATTGAAACTTGAGTTTACCAATTTCATTATGACTTAATTTCTTCGAGAGCTCTAGGGTGTATAAAAATTAATTTGAAGCGATAAATGACCATTTGAATCAATCTTACGAAAGATATGATTGAATGCATTTAGGATTACTATTTTCTGATTTTTAAACGAGCTTCCTCTTCATACATTTGATC
The DNA here is from genome assembly GCA_020635115.1 of Halobacteriovoraceae bacterium. Taxonomy (NCBI): domain Bacteria; kingdom Pseudomonadati; phylum Bdellovibrionota; class Bacteriovoracia; order Bacteriovoracales; family Halobacteriovoraceae; species Halobacteriovoraceae bacterium. The sequence goes on from JACKAK010000003.1 coordinate 118,565, forward strand.
CATAATATCTTTTAAGCTGTTAAGAAATTCACGATTAGATAAAAGTCTATCTTCCACATATCTAGCAATGATTTCATAATTCATATTGTTGCCTGAATTCATGACCATAGAATTGCTGCTATTATTAAAATTGTTAGAATTACTAGCGTTGTTATTCATTCCGTTAATTAGATCAACTATTTGTGTGTCTAGTTTATGCTTATAAAACTTATTGATAAGGTCATTACCTTCAAGAATTCTAATTCTGTGAGCAACAAAATTATTTTTATCCCAATTAATCATGCGATCTTTGTATTCGTAATATTCAATTTCAAGAGTGGCACCAGTTTTTGCAACGTCATGCGCATATGTACACATGTTCTCGCCATAAATTCCAAGAGTTTTAAGGATTTGTTTTCTATCATTCGAATCATTTTTTTGTCTTATTCTATCTTTTAGTCCTTGCTGTAAATCTCTCATGTCTCTATTTTCGAAACCTTGAGATACTACGATTTGACAATCAACATCTAAGGATCCAACCCAATCACTAGATCGCCTTTCTGCTTTAATAATTTTTCCACTAATCGTTGTTAAATTTTCTTTATTCATTAAATGTTCAACCATTTCTATAGGTAGATTAAGCTCAGAACGTGTTTTAATTGGATAAGCGTCTACAATTTGAACTTTGCTATTTTCAATTTCCAAATCATACCAAGATTTATGAACAAAGTGAAAAACATAAGGTTTTGAGCTAGGAGCATCAAGGAGTTTTTTAACAATACCATCGATTTCTTGTGCTACAGAAAAATGCTCGACTTTTCCTTTGAAAGAAAACCGACCTTCATCTTTTAACTCACCTACATTAATATAAACTTCAGGAGTTTTAATTATCCAACCATCTTCAGGTGAGATATCGTCAAATCTTCCAATCATAACTCCAGTTGCCCGATACGATTCATTTAAATAAGTTGGTGTATCAATACTCGTAGAATTATCTCCACTGTTTACAGCAAAACAATTCGAGAAGTTTAATATTAAAATAAAAAGAACTGCCCAGTATTTATTGTCTCGCATAGCTTGAGTATCCTCACTATTAATTAAATAATTATCTTAGCTTAACGCAATAACAGAAATAGTTTAATTTTACTATTGGGTGTGTATTATTTTCTAAAAAAAAGAGTGCCGTGAGGCCACTCTTTAAAATGTTTTTAGTTTATTTCTGATTCTGTTCTGCTCTACTAATTTGTTCGAGAACATTAACTGGATCCATTACAAGCGGAAGATTTCCTGTGCTTCCTAAGATTGAACCTGGCATGAAAACAATTTTCGAATTTGCAGAAGCTGCCAACTCTTTCAGAGCATCAATTTCTTCTTTTTTGAGAATCTCAGCAGAGAGTGCTTCGTTAAGAATTTTAAGGGCGTCTGCTTCCTTTTGTGCTTTGATGACTTTATTTTGCCCCTGCATTTCTGTGACTTGTCTTTTATCTTTCTCAACCTCAAGTTGGGCCGCTATAGTTTCTTTTTCTTGTTCGACTCTCATTGTTTCTTCAATTTGATGTTTAATTTTGTCTGGTAGATCAAATTTACCGATATCAACTTGAAGGCATTCGTAGGGAGATTTTTCTAAGAAGTTATCAATTCTTTCTTTTATGGAATCGACTATAGTACCTCTACTTGGATTAACTTCAAAAGCACCATATCTTTCAACTTCTTGTCTAACGATATTTCGAAGAGGTTCCTTAACGTTTGTTTCATACCACTTATTTCCACCTTGCTTTTCAACAATATAAGTGACTCTATCTTCTAGTGTATTTAAATTATCCGTTCCATCGTTACTAATTCGTATTCTTAATTGAAAGTGGGCATTAAAGTCGACTGTAAGTCTATCTTTTACCATAATGTCTTCGAAAGATTCTGTGTAAGTATTTTTTCTAATGTCGACGGGAATGATTTCATAAAATTTGAAATGAATTGGACTATATTGGTGTGGCCCAATAACTGTTTCTTTGAATTCACCCGCGCTCAGCATGGAGAACAAACCTGGTTTTGTTAGTACATAGCCTGCTGTACCTTCAGGCACATATTCACCGCCTGTTCTAAAGTTTTTGTAATCATTACGGGTCGTACTGAATCCAAATACGTTTTGATAGGTAAGAAATAGCAAAATAAAAGATGTAAAAAATAAATTTAGTTTCATTTTGTTCTCCTGTTTTAGCTTTATGTATTTATATAGATAAGTTTGCAAAATTATCAAAGTGATTTAGAACAAATTTGAATTAAATTGAAAATTAAAAACATTTATTATTTAGTACGGGTACTTTTTATATTTTAAGAAACCTGTAACCTACTTTCCGTAAATGTAAAAAAAAAAGACCACCCTAGGGGTGGTCTTTAATATAAAAAAAGGTGCCTCTTGCTATTCTCACACCAAGTCTCCCTGGCACTACCTTCGCCGCTACAGTGCTTAACTTCCGAGTTCGGGATGAGATCGGGTGTTTCCACTGCGCTATCGAGACACCAAACTGAATTTCAATTTAGTGGAGAGGTCTTCTTTTTAACAAACGTTCTACTCAACCTCTGCTTACGTTCAAACAATCACAAAACAGAACCAGAAAATAAAACAAGAACCCGAATAAGTTTATATATCCATGCAAGATGTAAAAAAAGCAAAACGACAAATTAGTATCACTCAGCTCAATGCATTACTGCACTTACACATGTGACCTATCAAACTCGTAGTCTACAAGTTGTCTTAATAGAAGTCTTATCTTGGTATGGGCTTCCCACTTAGATGCTTTCAGCGGTTATCCCTTCCGAACTTAGCTACTCGGCAATGCAACTGGCGTCACAACCGATTCACCATAGGTTCGTCCATCCCGGTCCTCTCGTACTAAGGACAGATTACCTCAAACTTCTTACGCCCACGGAGGATAGAGACCGAACTGTCTCACGACGTTCTGAACCCAGCTCGCGTACCGCTTTAATTGACGAACAGTCAAACCCTTGGGACCTGCTCCAGCCCCAGGATGCGATGAGCCGACATCGAGGTGCCAAACCGCATCGTCGATGTGAACTCTTGGATGCGATCAGCCTGTTATCCCCGGAGTACCTTTTATCCGTTGAGCGATGGCCCTTCCACTCGGAACCACCGGATCACTAACGCCTGCTTTCGCACCTGCTCGGCTTGCTTGCCTTGCAGTCAAGCTCCCTTATGCGCTTACACTCTACGGCCGGTTTCAATTCGGCCTGAGGGAACCTTTGCGCGCCTCCGTTACTCTTTAGGAGGCGACCGCCCCAGTCAAACTGCCCACCAGACATTGTCCCCCGACCCGCTTAGGATCGTAGGTTAGGACTCCAAATAACGAAGGGTGGTATTTCAAGGATGCCTACCTGTACGCCAGAACGCACAGATCAACAGCTCCCACCTATCCTACGCATCGTTATTCGAAGGCCAATGCCAAGCTACAGTAAAGGTTCACGGGGTCTTTTCGTCCTTCCGCGGGTAGCGCGTATCTTCACGCGCACTCCAATTTCGCTGGGTCTCGAGTTGAGACAGTGGGGAAGTCGTTACGCCATTCGTGCAGGTCGGAACTTACCCGACTAGGAATTTCGCTACCTTAGGACCGTTATAGTTACGGCCGCCGTTTACTCGGGCTTCAATTCAGAGCTTCGGTTACCCTAACCCCTCCTTTTAACCTTCGAGCACCGGGCAGGCGTCAGTCCATATACTTCCACTTACGTGTTTGCATAGACCTATGTTTTTGATAAACAGTCGCTACCCCCTTTTCACTGCGGCCCCCGTTAGCTCCATCAGCAAGTGATGTCACCAGCAAGGGCGTGCCTTATTCCAAAGTTACGGCACAATTTTGCAGAGTTCCTTAACAAGAGTTTTCCCAAGCGCCTTAGAATTCTCATCTTATCTACCTGTGTCGGTTTACGGTACGGATTAATTATTATCTCCATGCGAAGCTTTTCTAGGAAGCAGAGGATCACAAAGTCCAGCTTACGCCTTCCCACTGGAGCCTCAGGGTTAACAAGGAAACGGATTTTCCTATCTCCTCCCCCTACACTCTTGGACAACCACGACCAAACGGGTTGATTTGCTACCTTTCTCCGTCACTCCATCATGTCAAGCGACAATAAATAAGTACAGGAATATTAACCTGTTATCCATCGATTACGCCTTTCGGCCTCACCTTAGGATCCGACTAACCCTGGGCGGAGTCACCTGGCCCAGGAACCCTTAGATTTTCGGCGAGGGTGATTCTCACACCCTTTATCGCTACTTATCTCAGCATCAGCTCTTGTGGTATCTCCAACACTCCTCACGGTATGCCTTCGTCGATAAACACAATGCTCTCCTACCACGTATTAATACGTCCAAAGTTTCGGTACGTCGCTTTAGCCCCGTTACATTTTCGGCGCAGAACCACTAGTCCAGTGAGCTATTACGCTTTCTTTAAAGGATGGCTGCTTCTAAGCCAACCTCCTGGATGTCAAAGTAGTTCCACAACCTTTCCCACTTAGCGACAATTTAGGGACCTTAACTGTTGGTCTGGGCTCTTTCCCTTTCCACTACGGACCTTAGCATCCGCAGTGTCACTGCCTGACTGTACTTAACGGTATTCTGAGTTTGATATGGTTTGGTAAGCTGGTGAGCCCCCTAGCCAATTCAGTGCTATACCCCCGTTAGTAATATCAGACGCTGCACCTAAATGCATTTCGGAGAGAACCAGCTATCACGGAATTTGATTGGCCTTTCACCCCTAACCACAAGTCATCCCAAGTATTTTCAACTACAACGAGTTCGGTCCTCCACGAGGTTTTACCCCCGCTTCAACCTGCTCATGGTTAGCTCATCCCGTTTCGGGTCTACAACATGCAACTAAACGCCCTATTCAGACTCGGTTTCCCTACGGCTACACCTGCAACGGCTTAACCTAGCTACACATCGTAACTCACTGAGTCATAATGCAAAAGGTACGTGGTCAAGCTTTACAATAGCTCTTCCACTGTTTGTAAGTATACGGTTTCAAGTTCTATTTCACTCCCCTTATCGGGGTTCTTTTCATCTTTCCCTCACGGTACTAGTTCACTATCGGTCAGTAAGTAGTATTTTGCCTTGGAAGGTGGTCCTCCCGGATTCAGACAGGGTTTCTCGTGTCCCGTCCTACTCAGGATACTCGCCAGTTCATATGAATTTCAGTTACGAGACTTTCACTCTCTTTGGTGTGACTTCCCAGACACTTCTCCTATTCACAATCCCATTATGCAAGTCCTACAACCCCGGTCAGCAAGCTGACTGGTTTGGGCACTTCCGCTTTCGCTCGCCGCTACTAGCGGAATCTCAATTGATTACTTTTCCTGTAGGTACTTAGATGTTTCAGTTCCCTACGTTCACTCTACATAGCTACTTGACTCACTATGCAGTATTTACTGTTTCCAGTAAACGGGTTACCCCATTCGGAAACCTCCGACTTAATGTGTGTTTGACCACTTGCCGAAGATATCGTCGTCATACAAACGTCCTTCATCGCCTCTTACTGCCAAGATATCCACCGTATACCCTTAGTAGCTTTAATTACTACACAGATATATAGATTTAAATCTAAAGAATTTAATTTACTTATTCGGGTTCTCGTCTACTTTCTGATCCTGTTATGTGATTGTTTAAGATCATGTACTACATCATGGTGGGTCTGGGAGGACTTGAACCTCCGACCCCGTCCTTATCAGGGACGTACTCTAACCAGCTGAGCTACAGACCCAGTTAGTACAAAATTTATAAAGATAAAGAAAGAAACCGACGTTATTGACCAGAATTGAGCTCAACTTCAACATTTAAATTCAACTTCAACTGATTTTGCTCTAACTCCATTAAAAGGAGGTGATCCAGCCGCAGGTTCCCCTACGGCTACCTTGTTACGACTTCACCCCAGTCATCGCTCCGACCGTAGGCGCTCCCCTCCAAAAGGTTAGGGCCACGACTTCAGGTAAGAACAACTCCCATGGTGTGACGGGCGGTGTGTACAAGGCCCGGGAACGTATTCACCGCGGCGTGCTGATCCGCGATTACTAGCGATTCCAACTTCATGGAGTCGAGTTGCAGACTCCAATCCGGACTGAGATTAACTTTTTGAGATTGGCTCCACCTCGCGGTTTGGCATCCCTTTGTATTAACCATTGTATTACGTGTGTAGCCCTAGGCATAAGGGCCATGAGGACTTGACGTCATCCCCACCTTCCTCCAGTTTGCACTGGCAGTCTCTTTAGAGTGCCCAACTAAATGCTGGCAACTAAAAATAGGGGTTGCGCTCGTTGCGAGACTTAACCCAACATCTCACGACACGAGCTGACGACAGCCATGCAGCGCCTGTCACTGAATTCCCCGAAGGGCACTCCCTCGTTTAAAAGGGATTCTCAGGATTTCAAGCCTAGGTAAGGTTCTGCGCGTTGCTTCGAATTAAACCACATAATCCACCGCTTGTGCGGGCCCCCGTCAATTCCTTTGAGTTTTAGTCTTGCGACCGTACTCCCCAGGCGGAGCACTTAATGCGTTAGCTTTGACACGGAGATGGTCAACATCCCCATATCTAGTGCTCATCGTTTACAGCGTGGACTACCAGGGTATCTAATCCTGTTTGCTCCCCACGCTTTCGCGCCTCAGCGTCAATACTCGTCCAGGAAGGCGCCTTCGCCTCTGGTGTTCCTTCGCATCTCTACGGATTTTACCCCTACATGCGAAATTCCCCTTCCCCCTCCGAGATTCTAGATTTACAGTTCCAGACGCAGTTTCGGGGTTGAGCCCCGAGATTTCACATCTGGCTTATAAATCCGCCTGCGCGCGCTTTACGCCCAATAAATCCGAACAACGCTTGCACCCTTCGTATTACCGCGGCTGCTGGCACGAAGTTAGCCGGTGCTTCCTTTACGTGTACCATCAAACAGAAGGCCTATTAGACCAACTGCCATTTTTCCACGTTGACAGAGCTTTACAATCCGAAAACCTTCCTCACTCACGCGGCGTTGCTGCGTCAGAGTTTCCTCCATTGCGCAATATTCCCCACTGCTGCCTCCCGTAGGAGTCTGGACCGTGTCTCAGTTCCAGTGTGACGGATCATTCTCTCAAATCCGCTAGACATCGTTGCCATGGTAGGCCATTACCCCACCATCAAGCTAATGTCCCGCAGGCCCATCATACAGTGAATGCCGAAGCATCCTATCATCAACTACTCTCAGATTTGTTGATCGTACGCGGTATTAGCCCAAATTTCTCTGGGTTATCCCCCTCTATATGGTAGGTCACCTACGTGTTACTCACCCGTGCGCCACTCTACTCACTCCGAAGAGCTTTCTCGTTCGACTTGCATGTGTTAGGCACGCCGCCAGCGTTCGTTCTGAGCCAGGATCAAACTCTCCAAGCTAAAAACATATTCTAAAATTTAATTAGGTAAATTTTTGACGGTCTAGATGTGTCCTGGTGGTTTTCCAGGCGTCGGCATACTACTGTATCGCATTCACTTTAACATAAACAACTTTCACTCTAACAAGTAGTCATCTAGTTACGCCGATCTTTATTTAACGTCGGTTTCTTCTCATCTTTTTTGCCACAAGGGCAAATTTATTTATCATATTCGAATTTTAAAGAACTACCTGATAGAGCAAATGTTCCCGGGGAGAAAAGTTTCTTACTACTTTCTCCTACAACTTCAACCACTTGGCAGGAACAACTCATCAGATGAGAACGGATACTACGGATTCCTTTTGGGTTGGTCAACACTTTTTTCATCAAAAATGAAATAAAATTGCATTTTTTTTTATCTCTCGAATCTAAGCAGGTTAATCAGCGAAACTCAAATACTATAGAAGCAAGGGACATAAAAGCAAAAATGAAAACATCAACCCTAATAATTCATTTTCTAAATTATTGAATCTTCTAGCTCATCACAATTCAAAGCTTAACTTTTAAACATTTCACTCCGTGCAATTCATACGAAAGCAAAATATTTGGCATACTTGCGTTGAATAAAACCAACCCAAAACTACTCACGTAATTCTGGTATTCATTTCCTACTTCATCTATGCTGCTTTCATCTTTTTTGAATGTTTTCTCGATTTGCTTTATGGTTCTTCGAGGTGAACTTTTATAAACTTTGATCATACAAATCTCTCCGCAAAACTCGCAGTTAGAAAAGGATTTTAATCAAAAGTCAAAACCCGCGCTTTTACCCGTCGCTGGTTGATATTTATAGGAATAAATCCTTCTTCAAGCACACTATTAATTAAGATAGACCAATCTTCAACTGAGTCTCTTGGAACTGTGATAGTATTGGGTGTTCCAATTATTTTTCTAGAATTGTTATATCGATACCAAGTTTTTCAGATTTCAACTCGACCTTTTTCTTCATCCGGTTTCCAGCTTGCTTGTTTAAGTGTGAAACTTTTTGCTTTTTAAAAGGTTTAAATTTTAGAGGAGCAAATCTATCTCCTTATCGACGCTTGCACCACTTAAAAAATGCATCGTAGGATTTATAGAGTCTATCAGTTACATCTTGAATCCCCTAATAATATCCAAGGTATTTCCACTGCGGTCTTTTGCCTCTGTCCATTAATTATTTAAGATGCTTTTGAAGTTTATTTTTTGATGGGTTTACCTCAAAAAATTTACAATGTCGTTTTATCAGCTCGAAGCTGTGATTATAAATTTGATTAAATAGAAACAACTCTTGCTCGAGTGTCCTTGTTCTTCTTTTCTATTCTTATTGAATAATTTGTACTTAAAATCTCTATCATATATTATATGATAGAGATTTTAATTTCCTCTTCTGTTATTATTCCAACCTTGTTCTTTAATATCTGGGTATCTGTTTTTTTTATTTGCCACATATTGTTTTACTCTTTCAAGTGGTGCTCCACTATCTGTGCTTACAAAATAACTTTTTGTCCATAAAGTGGGACGTTTCTTTTTAACTCAGGGAATTCTTCTCTTAAAATTTTAGAACTTCTTTTTTTTAAAGTTTTTACTAACTTGTGATCTCTAAATTGAGAATCTCACTCTACAAGAAGATGAATATGGGTTTTGTTACATTAGACTTCAAATAATCACATTTTAGCTCTTTACGTGTATATTGAATTATTTTAAAAAGCCTTTTTTAAACGATTCCAACAAGTATTTTGGACACCAAGCAATATGATACTTGCACGAATATGAAATGTGATTGTTGTTCTTGTATGTTATACTCATTGTTCTAAACTTGTTGCACTATTTACTTTAATTTTGCTACAATTATTAGATTGAAAAAACTTTTTACTATATGAACTGTATCTAACTTTAATTTCATTCAAAAATGTCTTCATTGAATTCTTTTATTAAATAATTTTTCAAAGATGTACTTGAGAATTTATTTCAAATTCATAATTGTTTTTTGTAAAAATATTTATAGAACTTAAAGGATTAAAAGCATTCAAATGAATGACGATAAAATTATATAAACGATAAATGAAAATTTTTACAATCAATATGAGTCTTAACTTTGAAATTTTATATTTTTCCTCGAACTAAAAATTTAGTTCGAGAAAAAAAGTTGCACACATAAACATATCTATCTCAAAATATGAAAATCTCTTTAATCGATTGGTGACCAGTCTGTAGAAAAATCTACTTCGACATCATTTCTTTCTGAAATTTCGTAAATATACTGATCAATTGGAATCACTTGGGCCTTAACGTCATTACCATAATTTGTTATCATTCCAATGTCATACATATCTATTCCAAATTTATTCAACCTATGGGCCAGAACGTATTCAGCAGTTTTTCTAATATTTGGACTCTTCTTTAGTCTTGAAGGTATATCCAACTTTTGGCCATCTAATAAATATTCGGGGGCCTCCCAATCTTGGTTATAGTAAACAGAATCTCCATAAAATCTACCATTAACATAAAACCCATTATTTCCGGCCACAAAAACACCATTGGGATCATAGATTTCAACAGTCACGGCCTGTCCTAATTCAATGGCCTTCTTATAAATTTGCATTGAAGGAGATTCCTTTCCATTATTATCAGCATACCTTCCACCAGATTCTCCTAAACTTTCTCTTTGCTGAGTTTCCTTATTAAAAAAAGTTCTGTTTTGATTTTTAAGATATAAAGCTGATTGCTCTAAATTATGATTAAATTTAAATTTAAACCCTAATTCATAGAGTTTTTTTGCATCTTTAACGATAGACTTAGAACTCGCAATTGCCTCAAATCGAATAACTCCCTTGTTTTTTGGTATGGCCCATGAATCTATGAAAAGTAATTTTTCTCCCATAAATTCTTTTGTTTTTAGCAGACCTTTGTGCCTTAACTGTGATTCATACTCTTCTTGAGTGATTTGAATTTTTTGGCCATTATCAATCCAGAATATATCTGGTTTTTCTTGAGAAACGAAATCCTCAATAATTTCTTCAATCTTATTTTCTTCAAAATTCTTTTTAGATATATAATATATTCTCTTAACCATACGATTAAAGTCTTCTTTCATTTTATCATCTTCAAGAGCTTCTTCAAATGACTTGATAGGAGAAATCCAACTTTCCCAATTCATTAATCCTTCTGTTTTTAGCCTAGGAACATCTTCCAGTTTTACAGTGAAAAACAAACCAACATGACCTCTTACGCCAATTCCATGTTCTTTAGGTAAAAAATTGTAATCTTTTAATTTCTGGTCAAATATCTTCAGACAACGTTCAAAATTATGATGATCTGGTTGAGTAGAGCTTGCATACAAAGAATAACTCAGGAAGAGAAAAGTAAAACTCAACAATTTTTTAAAAACACTAAACTTCATTTTGGGGCCCTCATTCAATTTTACTCATAAATAGCTAAAGATTCCTATTTACAAGATATTCAAAAAAAAATGAATGGATAACTTTCATGATGAAGTAATTACAACGAAGAAGTAAGATTGAGTAGCACCTTTTTATTTATTCTTTCAATGGATATCCGCTACTTTTCATCATTTCTATTAAGCTACGAGTAGATTTTTCAAGAAATTCTCTATCAAGAGTTTTATCTGGGTCTAGGAACTCTGCTCTCAAGGTCACAAATTTATCATCTCCTCCAGGACTAAAGAGATCAGCGATTGAAAGTCTTTGCAGCTCTTTTATTTTAACTTTCCTTGCAGCGTTTAGAATATTTTCAATTTTTTCTGATTTCTTGGCCACTATTGTCCAATCAAAAGTAGATCCTGGATATTTGGGCAATGGAGAATACTTAAAATTGTCCTTCAAAGGTCTACTTTCGAATGATGAAAAATCAATAATTGCAATTGTAAGCTGACCTTTTATTTTATATTCCCTTAGGACTATGGGATGAATTGACATAATTATTCCATGCATCTTGCCCATAATGCGAATATTTTGTACTTCGAAGGGGTGATAACCGGCCCATTGTGTGTCGATGAGAGAACATGGGAATTTATCTAGAGGATCAACAATATTTCCAGGTATATTTGTTACTTTTAAAAGTCTTTCTGTAATGTTTACAGTGTTTAGAAATTGGTTTTCACTGGCATGATATTTAGCAATGATGAGATTGTTTTTTTCTGTGGCAAAGTTTTTTTCATCAGGATGATAGGTTCTTCCAATTTCAAAGAGACCAAATTCACTTTTATATTTAACATTTTTTGCGCACGCTTCAAGCATTGAAGGTAATAAAGAAGGCCTCATACGGTCGGCCTCTTTTGAAATTGAGTTAACAAGTTTCAATTGATTGTTGAATGTTGGCCACATTGCTTTCTTTAACATGTTTTCTCCTACCATTGGATAGGTTAAAACTTCACTGCAATGTCCATTATTAACTAAAAATTGTCTGATTTTTCGATGCAAGCTTTTCACAGAATCTAGTTTAACTGGAAAGATATCAAGTTTAGGAGAAATTGGAGAAATATGATCATAACCAATTATTCGACCAATCTCTTCAACAAGGTCGGCCTCACAGTCTATATCCTTTGTTGCCCTATAACTAGGGACAAGAACGATAAGATCGTCTCCATTTCCACAAACTTTAAAATCTAGCGACTCTAAAATTGATATAATTTTCTGTCTGCCAATACTTTTTCCCAGAACTTTTTCGATATGAGTGACATTCGACTTTAGTTCAACAATAGGGATTTGATTTAGATCTTCACCATCAGAAACAATATTTCCGATAACCTTAGCTTTTGGACATTGTTGAACGATTAATTCTGTTAGTCGCAATATTGTTCTTCTGCAAAGTAGACTATCTAGGGATTTTTCATACCTTTGAGAAGAATCTGTTCTAAGTCCTAATCGATTTGAAGTATTTCGAATTGGATAAGCGTGCCAATTTGCAACTTCAATAAATACAGAATTTGTATTTTCAGTAACTCCAGATTTTAATCCCCCCATAAGTCCACCAATAACGAGAGGACCATGATTATCAGCGATGACAGTGTCCCCTGGTATAAGGGTGCGTTCCACTTCATCCAGAGTTATAAATTCGGTTTCTTGAGTTAACCTCTTAATGAAAATTCTGTCGCCAGAAATTTTATCTCTATCAAAAATATGGTTAGGAATTCCTAATTCGAGCATAACATAGTTTGATATATCGACAATATTATTAATTGATCTTAGGCCACATGCTTCAAGTCTATCTTTAATCCAAGAGGGAGATTCTTTAACTTCTACACCCTCGATTGTGAGACCTAAATAGATCTTTCCAGCAGATCCATCTTCCATGATTGGAGTTATTGGTGCTTTTTTATTATTGAATAATGCTTTTACTTTTGTTTCCCAATCGAGGTCAAAGGGATTATTTAATTTGCATTCAAAAGCGGCCGCAAATTCACGGGCCATACCGAAGTGTCCCCAGAGGTCTGGTCTATGAGTAAGAGATTTATTGTCAATATCTAGTAGGACTTGTTTTTTCTTATTCCAATATTGGGCCAGTGTATAACCTACAGGTGCATCATTTGGCAATTCCATGATACCTGATGATTTTTCCTTAAGTCCGAGTTCTTCTTCCGAACAGAGCATTCCTTCGGATAAGATACCTCTAATTTTTTTTGGCTCAAGAGTAAATCCTATTGGTAGAGTTACTCCTAAGGGTGCAAATGGGGTTTTCAGACCTACTTTGACATTACTGGCCCCGCAAACAACTCTTTTCGTTTCATTTCCAATTGAGAAGGTAACTATGTTTAATTTGTCAGCTTCTGGATGTTTTTCAAATTCAATAATTTCTGCTACATATATTTGCTCCCAAACTTTTCCTTCTTCGAAAATATCCTCGACTTCAGCAGTCGCCATGGTAAAGCGGTTTCCAATTTCTTGAGAAGAAAGGTTCTCGGGCAGTTTTACAAAATCACTAATCCAATCTATTGAAATGAGCATAGAAGTATCCTTAAATTAATAATCATTAAATTGAGAAATAAATCGTGTGTCAGCACCATGAAGATGTCGAATATCATCAATTCCATATCTCATCATAACCAAACGGTCCAAACCTAGTCCAAAGGCAAACCCATTAAACTTATCAGGATCAATTTTGCCAGCACGTAAAACATTAGGATGGACCATTCCGCAGGGAAGTAATTCTACCCATCCAACTTTTTTACAGACTGAACATCCAGATCCTTTGCATATAAGGCATTTGATATCCAATTCAAAACCGGGTTCAACAAATGGAAAAAATCCTGGTCTAAGTCTTACTTCAACTTCTTTTTTAAAAATCTCAGATAGAAGTGTTTTCATAAAATATATCAGATTAGCAACTGAAATATCTTTACCAACCATCATTCCCTCAAGTTGGTGGAAAACCATTTCGTGAGATGCATCAGTTCTTTCACAACGAAAAACCTTACCTGGAGCGATAAAACGAAATGGAGGTTTACGATTTAACATACCATGTACCTGAACAGAAGAGGTATGAGTTCTGAGTAAATGTTTACGTCCCTGAGGAGATTGATCATCTGCAAACCAGAATGTATCGTGCGTATCTTTAGCAGGGTGATCATCGGGTATATTGAGTGCCTCAAAATTGTAGAATTCATTTTCAATATGAGGGCCATCTAATACTTCAAAACCCATCGATATAAAAATATCCTCAATCTCATCTCTAATTAAAGTAACAGGATGATAACCTCCATGTTGGTCATCATTTGATTTTAAAGATTGCCTAAAGCTTGTATCAATTCTATTTTTTTCAAGATTTTCATTTATGATCTCAATTTCAATTCGTTTCAGTTTATCTGCTACGATCTCTGAGATATCTTCTTTAATTCTGTTTGCTTTGGGGCCAATCTCTTTTCTTTGTTCAGGGGTTGAATTTTTCATAGATTTCAAAATCTCTGAAATTTCACCTTTTTTCCCTAAATACTTTGATTTAAGATTGAGAATTTCAGCTTGAGTTCCAAGCAAATCAATTTCGCCTTGAAAGGCATTAAATAATTCATCTAGTTTTTGTATCATGACGCTTACCTAAGAAAGTTTTGTCGAGTAATCTATCATTTTTTTACAATAACGGCAAAATGAATCAAATGATTTTCCATTTACGTCATAGTCAGCTGCATAGAACATGAATTTTTGAAACATTGGTTATCAATGTAGCTCATTGAAAAAGTGCGGTTAGTCTAAATTGCAAGTGAATTAAAAAAATAATGCTCCAATTCCAAAGTTTCAATTAATTATATTTGGTAACTTTGGGCCGAATTGGTCATAAATGGACTTCTAAATTTAATCATCTTACATGATTGTAATCATTGTGATTGTATTAGATTTCCACAAATAAAAGGCACAATTTTTATTGGCAATTTTTGTATAACTATCTGAAATAATAAGTAGGAAAGAAAATGCTTGATTTTTTTCTAAGTAGATTTTCCTTTTACTGGTTTAATAGGTTCTGAGGGTAACGAAAGGTAAGTTTTCGTGTCAGCAAATCAATGGGCCTAAGCATCTTTTGATTTGAATAAATCAAAAGTTGGGCCGAGGGAATGTTGACCTTGAGGGGTTGGGGTCAAACTAAACCCAGAGGGGAGCACCTCTCTGGGCCCGTTTTCTAAATACTTATCGGTATAGATACCATCATTAAAAATTCACTGATGACAAAATCTTCAGGATAGTCCCCTTTTGAAAGAGCTGTTTTTGTCCCGCTGAAAATGGCCTGATCAAAAGTTCTTTGTCTTAAAACGATTGTCCCCCTTACTGGAAAAGAACCTATAGATAAACCAACTCCAAAACCTTGCCCACCTCTGAGCTTGTCACTTTGTGAAAAAGGGTTTGCACTGTCAGGACCGGCATAGGTAAATTTACCATTTACTTCAGGATAGTACTCCACGAATGCTCTGAGTGGTAAAGTTGGAATTTTTATACCGGCCCAATATCCATAATGGGTTGTTTTGAGAGTGTTGTCATATCTTTTTGTTCCTGTAACTGGTGCATTTGGATCTTCTAAACTGGATTCCAGATGGTTTTTAGCATATTCAGCAACTAGTCCAAATTCAAAGAGTGTAATTTCAAACCCAACTCTAAGACCTATACCGGCCCCTAAAAGTATAGCGTCGTGATCGCGGGTAGTGCCTGAAATAACTTCTTGAAAATCCTCATCTCCAAAACTAATATAACCATAAGGTTCAACTAGAACAAGTGCCATCGCATTTGAAATGCTAAGTAGAATCAACAGTATCAGTTTCACTTTCAAACTCCTTTTTAAAAATGAATAATTTTCTATTGGGTATGTCTTGGTTTCATTTCTTTACCGTCGTAAATATAAACAACAGTTTTTTTATCATATGTGGTTTCAAGATTTACAGGGCGCTTCCAAATTGCATGCATATTTCTCATTGTATCGCCGGCCTGGGCCAGATCTAAATCTACACCTTGATGAACATGCTTTAATAGTAGTTCGCCTCTGTTCATATAATTGTCATCATCAATTTCAATTATTGGAGAACCGAAATTTGTAAGTTGAGAGAGGAGTTTATTTTTTATGTCCAGGAAGTCTCTTGTTTCAATTTCATTTCTTCCAGTTCGAGGATTGTATTTATATGTAAAAAGTTGCATTCGATTACAAAAATCTGGAGTAAAAAATTCATCAATAAAAGTAATATCATTGTGAGTAGATCTCACTTCAAATATTTTATTACGCCCTAAATTTGTGTGTGTATTCCAATTTTCTTTTTTATGCATATCTTCACAATCATTGTATTCCTTACCAAATTTTCCTGTATTCCAGCGATATTCAATATCCCTAAATAGTTCTATTCCAATTTTGTATGGGTTGATGTTTTGTCTACCCATGGCCATTACCCCAGCATGTTTATCAGCAAAGTCTATAATTTCACTTGATTTCAAAACATTTTGGGTCATCATCGTTGAGTGCCAATAGCTGGCCCAACCTTCATTCATTATTTTGGTCAAACGTTGAGGTAAGAAATAATAGGCCTCTTCTCTTAACATTCCAATGATATCAGATTGCCACTCTTCGATCGGGGCATTTTCCATGAGAAATTTCATAATATCTCTAGTTTTTAATTCCTCTTTTTTTATTAAAAGATCTTGTGCTTCTGGATCAACCGCTTCTTCTTCTCGTTTACTTTTTTCAAATCTTTTCTTAGAGCGCATAAAAGATTTTAAGGCGTGTGAACGATCGTCTAAATCATCTTTTTCATCTTTTAAATCTTTAGGTTCATCTTTTTTTCTTTGGGATTCAGAAGAATTAAAAAGGACATTCATATCGAGGAGATTTTCCAGTGATAAAACTCTATCGATGAAAACTTCAACTCTGTCTTGACCATATTTTTCCATATAACGTCGTATTTTAGTTCCGTTATTGGCCATTACATCCATCATTTTTTTATTAGTAGAACGAAACCAAGAGTTATGTTTGAAAAAATCGGCATGTCCATAGACATGGGCCATTACTAGTTTCTGATCAACGAGATTATTGGCCCTAAGAAGATAGGCATAACATGGATCTGTATTGATGACCATTTCATAAATTTTTGACATACCATATTTATATCCCTTATGAATTTGATCATAATCCATACCAAAGCGCCAATGAGGATAGCGAGAAGGAAAACCTCCTTGAGCAGCTAAAATACTGATAGTATCATAGTCACAAACTTCGAATCTGACTTCATAAAAATCGAGTCCATATCCTCTGGCGTATGCCTCGATCTCTTCTTTTAGTGCTAGTAATTCACCACTAATTGGCTTAGATCTCTCCATACTATTTCCCTTTGCCTAAAAAGTCTTTTATTGAATCGAGAATGGCGTCTTTGTTTTTAATCTTAGATAGGATGACTTCCTCATGTTCTTCAGAAAATTTTCCTTTTAAATCTTTAAAAAATTGGCCAGAACCATATCGACTTTCAACTTGTCCGTAGCAAAAAACATTTGAAGCGGGAATGATTTCATTTTCGAGAAGTTCTAAGCAAAGTTTTGTATCATCAGAAGACCAGTTGTCACCATCGGAAAAGTGAAAGGGATAAATATTCCATTCACTTGGGTTATAGTCTTCTTTGATAATTTCATGGCAAAGTTTATAGGCCGATGAAATCAATGTTCCTCCACTTTCACGAGTGTTGAAAAATGTTTGTTCATCTACTTCTTTAGCTGTAGCATCATGGATGATGTATCGAATTTCGATATCTTTATATTGCGACTTTAACCAAATGTTGATCCAAAAACTTTCAGTTCTAACAATTTCTTTTTGTTCATCACCCATTGATCCAGAAACATCCATCATATAAATGACTACGGCCGAATTTTCATATTCTATTGTGGTATCAGATGACCGATATCTAAAATCACTTCTTCTAGGTACAATTATGGGATTATTTGGGTCATAAGTTCCGGTTGAAATTTCTCGTTTTAAAGCTTCTTTATAAGTCCGCTTAAAGTGTTTTAAAGAATCAGGCCCAACAATCCCAATTGTGGTATATTTCTCTGATTGGGATTGCATGGATTTTTGTCCCTTAGGCTCGATTTTAGGAAGTTCTAATTCATCTCCTAAAATATTTGCAAGCTCAACATCAGTAAGTTCTATTTCAAGTTCTTTATTTCCTTCTCCCTCACCTGCTTCACCTTGTCCAGGTTGTCCATTTGGATCCTTTTGTCCATCTACGGGATCCCCTGGTTGACCTTCACCGTGTCCTACACCACCTTGTTGTTTGCCGCCAAACTTAAATCTTGGAGTATTTATTTGAGGCATAGGAACTTTGAAAACGCCATCCCCTTTGGGGACAGGCATCTCTCCACCTGAAACATATTTTTTTAAATTCTCTCTAATTTTACCTTTCACAATTTTTTTAAATCGTGAATGGTCTTGTTTAATGGGGTGTCCCATGGTGGAGCTCCTTTTAGTGAATTAAATGCTGGTGATTACGACTTCGTCGAATCGCCTTTGGCAAAGATACTGGCAACAAAGTTGAGAGCATCTGTAGCACAAATTTCACAATATCCATGGTTTTTAATGAGCCGAGATTTAATTACATCAATTTTTTCTTGTGTTTCTTTATCCACAACTTTCGAAATAATTGTGGTCAGCTTAATTGAGTCTTTTTGATCTTCAAAGAGCTTAAGTTCGAGTGCTCGATGAAGTCGTTCGTTCATTTTATAATCAAATGATTTTCCTTCAATGGCCAATGCTCCAATGTAGTTCATAATTTCACGTCGAAAATCTTCTTTTCTTGAATCTGGTATATCAATTTTCTCTTCAATCGATCTCATGAATCTTTCATCAGCATCTTCTAATCTATTTGAATATTTATTTCGAACTTTTTCCTTTTGAGTATAGGCCTTCACGTTATCTATGTAATTTGCACATAGGGTTTGTATGGCCGTTTCATCTACACTAATTGCTTTTTGAACATCATTTTTCACGGTATCTTCATACTCTTGTCTTGCCGTATTGAGCATCTCTTTGAAAGAGTCTTGCTTCTCAGAAGAATTGATTAAACTATGATGCTTGAGACCGGCCTCTAGCTCATTAAAAACCATAAAAGGATTAAGACAACCTACATGTGAATTTTTAACTAGTGCATTTGAAATTTTATCTTGAATATATCTTGGAGAAATTCCATCTAGCCCCTCTCTTACAGCTTCTTTTCTTAATTCTTTCACATTGTCTTCATTATACCCAGGAAGAGTTTTTCCATTATATAGTTTTAACTTTTGCAATTTTGTAAGATCTGTTTTCTTTGGTTCTTCCATTCTCGTTAAAACGGCCCAAGTAGATGCCATTTCAAGTGTATGTGGAGCAATATGAACGTGGGGAATTTTCTCAGCATTAAAATCTCTTTGATAAATTCTAACTTCTTGATCGAGTCTTGTAATGTAGGGAACGTCAATTTTAACAGTCCTATCCCTTAGCGCTTCCATAAATTCATTATTTTGAAGCTTTCTAAATTCTGGCTCATTCGTATGGCCTAAAATAACTTCATCAATATCGGTTTGAGCAAATTTCTTGGGCTTAATTGACTGTTCTTGAGAGGCCCCTAATAAATCATAAAGGAATGCGACATCAAGTTTTAACATTTCAATAAACTCGACAATGCCTCTATTTGCAATATTGAACTCACCATCAAAATTAAATGCTCGTGGATCTGAATCTGAACCATATTGGGCAATTTTCCTATAGTTTATATCACCAGTAAGTTCGGTAGAGTCTTGGTTTTTTTCATCCTTTGGTTGAAATGTACCAATTCCAACTCTATCTTTTTCTGAAAGAAGAAGTCTTTTCACTCTGATATGTGACATCACACGAGACCAATCGCCATCATATTTTTCCATATATTTTGAAAATATATATCTGTCTGCTGGGTTTACTTCGCCACGTACATTTATTTTGAAACCATCAATTCCTTTATTTAAACTTTGAAGAAATTGTTTTCGAACGCTTAAAGGAATCAATTTAAGTGGTTCTTCATGCATTGGAGAAATAAAAACTTTTTGTCCTCCTAAAATTTCTGTTTCTTCATCATCTACCCATTCATAGGTATACATTGAACCTTCATCTGTTCTGGAGTAATGCTCAAGTCCTTTTTTAAGAAGTCTAGCAATTGAAGATTTTGCTGACCCCACAGGACCGTGAAGCAAAAGGACTCTTTTTTCAGTTCCATACCCTGCCGAAGCTGACTTGAAAAAGTTTACAAGTTTCATTAGATGAACATCAATCCCAAACACAGCGTCTTTACCATTTCCTACAGGATCGTCAAAGAAGTGATACCTAGTAATTTCTTTTTTATATTCTAAATATTTGCTTGTTCCGAATGACATGATCATATCATGAATTCTTTGAAAAGCGTTTCTGGTTACTTTGGGATTTTTTGTAACAAAATCGAGATATTCTTGGAAAGTTCCAGACCAATGTAGATGAGTAAAATCTTCACGTTTGTAATTGTCCTTCATAAAACTATCAATATCAATGTTGGCCATGCTTCCTCCTCGAACCTTAAAATACAAAGTAGTGAGGTCTATCACCTCTAGATCATTATAACCTTCTCTAGCTTTCAATTAAAGTCATTTCCTTTAATAATTAATTGTTTGTGTCTTTTTATAGGGTGCATTTTGTCCCTAGAATTAAAAGCATAATATACGAATATTCTACTTCACTAAATTCTGACAGATTGACTTTTGCGCAGAGCTACCGGATAATTTCACTTATAAGTTTTTATTACAATCATGGAAGAGGTTCGAAATTGGGTTTATTAAGTTCAGGAAAGACTGATATTGGACGAAAAAGAAAAACCAATCAAGATTCCATATTTATGAATCGCGAAAAACATCTTTATGTTGTTGCTGATGGGATGGGTGGACATAATGGAGGCGATATCGCTTCAGCAATGGCCGTAAAAACAATCCCTGAATATGTTTTCACGAAGTATGGAGAAGATCCTATAATCACTCTTATAAATGCATTGAAACATGCCAATGCGTGTATTTTTAGAAAATCTTTAGATACACCTCTATTAAAAGGAATGGGGACTACAACGGTCGGTCTTTATTTCAAAGGTGACACACTTTATATTGCAAATGTAGGTGACTCAAGATGCTATTTAATTAATAGGAACAATATTTATCAAATGTCTCAAGATCACTCACTTGTTCAAGAAAAGTTAAATTTAGGTCTTTACGGTAGAATAGAGGCCGCTGCTGACCCCCAAAAAAACGTTTTAGTGAGAACTATTGGGTTTGAAAAAAATGTAGATGTGGATATTTTTACCTATAAAGTAAGTAGAAATGACATTTTGTTTATTTGCTCTGATGGGCTTCATGGCAAAGTCAGTGATCATGATATGCTTTATCTTGTAAGGAAATATTTACCTCAAAATCAACAACACACTCAAGAAATGGTTGATACGGCAGTAGATGTTTTGATTGGCCAGGCAAATCAAAATGGTGGTCAAGATAATATTTCAGTAATACTTTTATCTGCGCAATAGTCTTTTTATATTATCGCTCTTTATTTTACATTTATAAATTAGTGTAAAACACCATAGTTAGCTGTGGTGAAGTAAACAAGCGCCACCGACAAATCATGTAAAGCAAAATAACTCTAAATTTTTTGAAATTTCTACATAGTTTAGAAAGAAACTAATCTAGATGTTAACCTTCATTTTAAAAAAAATTGATCTAAATCATATTTCAAAAAAAAGTATAAAATAGCCTTATTTTTCAATTTCTTTTTTTATTTTCTATGATACACCTCTAGGGTTAGTTACATTTCAAAAGGAAATCACATGTTAAGTAAAAAGTCGGCAAGAACTTTCTTTCTAGTCGGTACTTTTCTGTGTTTTGGTTGTTTTATCCTACTGACCATGGACACTTTGAAAAGAATACCGATTCAAACAAATGAACAGAATTTATCCGAATCAGCAATTCGAGGAAAGCATCTGTTCGATCAGAACAATTGCATGGGGTGTCATACAATTCTTGGAGAAGGAGCATACTACGCCCCTGAGTTAACTAAGGTTTATCAGAGACGTGGTGAAAAATTCATCGAAATGATGCTCACTGATCCTGAGAAGATGTTCCCAGGTAAAAGAAAGATGGTTAAATACAATTTTACTGATCAGGAGAAAAAAGATCTGGTTCAGTTTTTTAAGTGGGTAGGACAAATTGATTTAAATGGTTTCCCACCAAAACCAAATCTAAAGGTTGTATCAGCTCAAGTTTCAAGTCTTCCACCAAATCAACCTCAAATTGTTCAAGATATGTGTATGGCCTGTCATACTCTTAGAGGACAAGGAAGTGTTGAGGGCCCAGGACCAGCGCTTGATGGAATTGGTGCAAAATTTGATGTTGAGTATCTTAGAAATTGGTTGAAAGACCCGGCTTCTGTTAAACAAGATGCAAAAATGCCAAACCTTGAATTAGAACCAGAAGTTATTGAAGAATTAGTAAATTATTTATCAAAAATTAAAAATTAAGGAATACTAACATGAAATATCAATCACAAAAAATAGCATATTGGTTTTTCGCTCTTAGCATGTTGCTTTTTAGTATCCAACTATTGTACGGACTTGTAATGGCCTTTGCTCATATGGGTTATGATGTTCTACACTACTGGATCCCGTTTAACACAGCAAGAGCTGTACATACAAACTGCCTCGTTATGTGGCTTTTATCTGGCTTTATGGGTGCAGCCTATTTCATCATCCCTGATGAATGTGAGAGAGAGCTTATAGCACCAAAAGTTGCTCTCCTACAATTTGTTTCACTTGTTGTTGTTGGAGTAACTGCTCTAATAGGTTTTCATTTTAATTGGTGGGAAGGAAGAAAATTTCTCGAAATTCCTAGACAGCTAGATTTCCTAGTTGTGGTTAATGTGCTTATGTTCATCTATGTAATTGGAGGGACAATTTGGAAGGCAAAAAAATATACAACTACATCTATTGTTCTCTTTTTTGGACTTTTGATGGCCGCATTGCTTTACCTTCCAGGAATGCTTAATACAGACTCTCAAACCATGGATTCTTTCTGGAGATGGTGGGTTGTTCACTTATGGGTTGAAGGTGTTTGGGAATTAATCATGGGAGCAATTCTTTCATACTTACTCATTAAACTTACCGGCGTGGATAGAGAAATTGCAGAGAAATGGCTTTATGTTATTGTTGGGTTTACATTTCTTTCAGGGATATTAGGTACTGGCCATCACTACTATTATATAGGGACTCCAAAATATTGGCTTATGGTCGGAGGTGTCTTCTCTGCTCTTGAACCACTTGCATTTTTAGGTATGGCGATTTATGCACTAAAAATTAAAAGTATGGGCCAGAGAAATCATTCAAATAAAATGGCACTATCTTGGTCTATAGGTTGTGCAATATTATCGTTTGTAGGAGCAGGATTCTTAGGTTTCGCTCATACATTACCACAAGTAAACCTATGGACACATGGAACTCTTGTAACAGCTATGCATGGACACCTTGCTTTTTGGGGAGCATATGCCATGATAGTGATTGCGATAATTACATATGCCCTTCCACAACTTACAGGAAGAAGATTACATGATTCTAAACTCGGTGTTTTTTCATTCTGGAGCTCAAACATAGGAATGATTCTTATGACTATCGCGTTTGGAATTGCAGGTGTTTCTCAAGTTTATTTAGAAAGAAAAAGCGGACTTGAGTTCTTGCAAGTACAAAGTGAGATAGAGATACATTTCTTTGGATTACTCCTTGCCGCGACAGTATTCATAACTGGATGTATATGCTTCATTGTAAACTTTGTTAGACATGGCATCCCTAGAAATGAATTAGTAGGTACAAGTATTTATGAATAACAAAATAGGGGAAGTTTATTATAGGCCAATTAGTTTTGAGCAAGAAATTTTTGACCATTCTAAAAAAAATAAACTTCCTCTTATGCTTAAAGGTCCTACTGGTTGTGGAAAATCTCGCTTTATAGAGTATTGCGCAAATAAAAATCAAAATGAGCTGATCACAGTGTCCTGTAATGAGGACACTTCAGCTTCAGATCTCATTGGTAGGTATATTCTCAAGAATAATGAGGTGGAATGGATTGATGGCCCTGTCTCAAAGGCCGTTAGAAATGGGGCAATCCTCTATCTTGATGAAATCACAGAGGCCAGAGAAGATGTTACTGTACTTATTCACTCCCTTACTGATCATAGAAGAACTCTATTTATTGATAAAACTAATGAAAAGTTGAGGGCCCCTGAGAATTTTCAACTTGTGATTAGCTATAACCCCAAATATCAAAGAGGTTACAAACAACTGAAGCCATCTACGGCCCAGAGATTTGTTGCACTCAATTTTGATTATCCACCAAAGGATATTGAAATAGAAATCGTAGCAAACGAATCTTCTTTAGATCTTTCTGTTGTTAAAAAACTTGTTAATTTTGCTAGGCATATCAGAACATTATCCGAATACAATTTGGCAGAATCAGCGTCTACTAGATTAATAGTGAATGCTGCAAAAATGATTCATTCTGGAGTATCTGAAAGACGAGCAGTAAATGTTTGTATAATAAATCCCCTAAGCGAAGATAATGATATAATAAGCTCTTTAAACGATCTGGCAAACCTGAAATTTTAAAATGAGTTTAGATGAATTAATCTTTAGTTTTCTAAATCAAAAGCTTAAAGGACTTAAAAAAGATCCTTTTAGAAACAACACTCCTTGCTTACTTGAAGATGTTAAACATAGACTTGAGATGTTGGCCTCCATGCTACATCAGAAAAAAATTATGATAATAGGTACGGATGTCCATACATTGTCTCTAATTGATTGTATATTTCTGCCAACAAAATTGAATTTCCATGAAAATGAAATCGACAATTTTCATCACTATAAATATCTCATACTTACTCATTACGAAGCATGTGAGAGAAAACTTTTTATTAAAGAAAATGAAGATTATTTCTTGAAACAAAATGAATTATCAGATGGTATAAGTAAGTTAATTCTAAAAAAGTACTCTAATTTTAGCCAATGGCCTTTTGGGATTGGTCGCTTCCCTGCACCTATATTACCAGAAAATAAAACATCAATATTTCAGGCAAATGAAGCAAAAGAGAGTGAACTCGACATTCAGAGATACGACAAAAAGGAAGAAGTCCAAATAAATACATCTGGAAGACCAGATTATAAAGAGCTAGAGCAAGACGAAGTAAATCCTGTTTTGCATAATTTTGAAAAAGTTAAAACCCTCGATGATTTTTCAGGAGGTAACCGAGATACAGATGGAAATGATGAAGATGTATCACAGGAAGCACTTGATGAGCTAAAACTTGATTCAGTGACTCGCTCAAACACTCCTACAAACACTGTTGTAAAATCTGATGCTATTTTAGAAAATGCAACGATTGTAACATTGGATGAAAATAGTGACCAAAATTATTTCACTTATCCTGAGTGGTTTTACAAAGAGGCCCGCTACAGAGAACGTTGGTGTAGAGTTAAGGAAGTGAAAATGGAGCACAATAACTCGCTCCCTTTCAATTTTGACATTAAGCTGTATAAAAAATGTGAGCATCGCTTTTATTATCTATTCAATGAGAATAAAAAATTTAAAAAACAGCTTGAAGGGCCAGAGATCGATTTAGACGAAGTCATTAGATATCAAGTAGAAAGAAAAGTTTATTTACAAGACTATCCTAGAATTTTCACCAAAGACTACAAAAAAAGTCTTGATGTTGCCTTTTTATTTTTAATAGATACAAGCTTGTCGACAGACTCTTATATAGAGAATAGAAAAGTTCTTGATATGGCACAAAATGTTGGATCTATTTTACTCAAAGTATTCAAAACAATTGAAGATAGAGTTGCGTGCTATTCATTTTACAGTAATACACGTAATCGTTGTGTTGTTGAAGAATTGAAAGGTTTTAATGACTCAACTGAATATGGACTAAAGTCAATTGCGAGCTTAATCCCAAAAGGGTACACAAGAATAGGTGCAGCTCTTAGACATAGTCGTGAAATCTTAAGTAATTGTAAGGCAAAAGAAAAATTTTTAATTGTAATAAGTGATGCGAAACCAACAGACTATGATCAATATGAAGGTGAGCATGGAATAAGAGATGTAAGGAAGGCCGTTCAAGAACTTAGTAAAGATGGAATAAATGGTCATGTTTTTTCTTTCTGTAAATCAAATTTAAGAACAATAACCAAAATCTTTGACAAGCAAAATTTCACATATGTATTCGACGAAGAAAAACTCTTAGAATGCTTTTTTTATTTTCTTGAAAATCAGCTTTAATAGAATTGAATATTTTTTAAAATTCTAATATCTTCTTGGCGAATACTAATGTCCAAATTAACAACCCAATTAGAAACATTAACCCTGCATATCCTAGATGAAAGATAAATGAATTCTCTACAAGCTCAGCACTGGCCCTAGTTAGTGCTGCGAGAATGAAGATAAACCCAATCACTCCATAAGGAAAAACTCTTTTTTCAAGTTCCATATTCGCTTGTTTACTATGGGCCAGGACCACTCTTCCGGCCACAAGAAAAGTCATAAGTGAATATCCTGAAATATAAATAAGGTGTCTAATACTAAGAGCATAGTCAGGAAAAACAACGACTGTCCAAGTTGCAATCATCATAAAACAACAAGATGCTCTAATAATATGACCGTGCCATTTTGACTCACTTGGATCTTCATGAACTCTCCAGTATTTAAATCCGATGAATGCAATGACGATTGATTTAAAAATATAAGCAATAACAATCTTACCAAAAAAATCAAAACTCAGACCAAATATGAAGAGTATACCCATTAAATATAGAGATAACGGTATCGTATCTAAAAAAGAAATAGGTCTTTCATAGATTTGCCTTTGTTTATTTACAATTTGAGTATGTCCTAATATTCCTGGAATGAGCCTTCCTCCAACACCAAATATTAGTGCCATTGGGAGCCCATCATAATAAAGTACCTTTCCTAGTTTACTCGCATTTTCCCATGATAGATTAATAAACAAAGAAGTCGTTACAATAAGAGAACCTATAAGCCCAAGAACTAGACCCAGACCTACAAAGACAAAAGTGTATGGAGGATTAGATTTTCTATTGCGAAAACGTGAAAAAGCAAAGAAAAACAGCTGTAAATGACCAAGAAGGTTTGCAACCCAAAACACTTTTTCTTGATTAAAAATGGTACTTAATACAGCTAAAAATGTTAGAATCACTAGCATTATTATATCTCTTTTTTTTGCAAAATCAGTTTGGGTAAATCTAGGAATTGCTGTTTCTAGAAAGCCTAGAATAGAAAACAATATAAATCCTCCGATGAAAAGCTCAGCATGTCTTGTCCCTGGATATTCCCCGATATCGAAAAGAGCAAAGCCAATCCATAGAATGCATGCATAAAAAGCAAAAAAAAGTGCTACAGGAAAACACAAACGAAAAGGATCTTTACAAACTGAACTCATCATAACTCATTCTCTATTTTTTATACTTACTCATTTAAGGTTATAAATATGACTCATAATACTTCTCATAAAAAATATATGAATTTATTCTTTATATTATGAAATGGCATAAAAAGAACCTTAAATTTTTTAACGATTTTTAATCAAGTAAAAGCACAATGTCTTACATTAAGCAGCATAAAATTACTTTTTTTATTGTCTACCTAAGATAACTAGACGAACTTGATGGCCATAGTCTAGAATGGTCGTACATTTATACACGAAGGGTCATATGTGGATAAATATTTAACAGTAATGGTAATCCCTGAAAGGGAGAAAGGCGTAAAAACTTTTAGAATTCCACGGGTGATATTTCACTCGTTTGTTTTTATTGCAGTAATTTCTGTAATAATGCTTGGTATTCTAGGTTATGACTATTGGAAAATTTTACGCGAAGTTTACGAAAATAAACATCTAACAATAGAAAACCGCCAACTAAAAGATCAGATTCAACTCTTTCAAAGAAAAATAAATACACTCACTGATGACTTAGAAAGAATTCATACTTTTGAAAAAAAATTGAGAATTATTACAGGCCTAGATGAAATGGATCTATCTAGACCTTTGATGGATGATCAAAGACCACCATCACATAATCATTCAGGTGAAGGAGGAGTTGATAGTGAGATCCCAAAAGATGAGGGACACTCATATAATCCAAAACCCAAAAAAAATGATGTCCTAGGGAATCCATTAGAAAAGTTAAATGCCTTTGAAACGCAGGCAGAATATAAGACTTTAGTAAATATATATGAACAAAAAATTGCTTCCGCTTTTGGATTACAAACTTCTTACGCATATACAAAAAAATGGTCAACACTCACAAATCAAAGTTTCTTGCTTGCGAAAGATTTTGCACTCTTTGACTTCCAGTTCAATGAATTAAAATCTGTCTTTAAGGATTTGGAAGTTCAAGTTCATGAGCTAGATCAATTTTTATTAGATAGAGATTCTTTTTTGAAATCTATGCCTACCCTACTACCTTCTAATGGCTGGATCACATCATATTATGGCCCTCGTAAAAACCCCATTTCAGGACGTTTAAAAATGCACGAAGGTTTGGATGTTGGAGCTAAAACAGGAACTCCTATTATAGCTCCTGCCGATGGAATTGTAACCTATTCAGGTAGAAAACCTGGTTTTGGAAATGTTGTCGAGCTGGATCATGGCTACGGACTTGAAACTATATATGCACATGCTAATTCAGTAAAAGTTAAAAAAGGTCAACGCATACAACGCGGTGTAATTGTGGCCACGGTAGGAAACACTGGTTATTCTACAGGCCCTCACTTGCACTATGAAGTTCGTGTCAATGGTACAACTGTCGATCCATTATATTTTATTTTAGATTAAGTTGCTAAGGGGAGAGAATGTTACACATTATTAAAAAAGTTATCGGAACAAAAAACGACAGAGATTTGAAGACCATGAAACCTTTGGTTGTAAAGGTTAATGAACTTGAAGAAATGATGCGAAAAATGAGTGATGAAGAACTTCAAGCTCAAACTCCTAAGCTTAAAAAATTATTACAAGATGGGCAAACTCTGGACAGTATACTTCCGGAAGCGTTTGCAACAGTTAGAGAGGCCTCAAAAAGAGTTTTGGGTATGCGACACTTTGATGTCCAAATTATGGGAGGAATTGTCCTCTATGAGAACAAAATAGCTGAAATGAAAACTGGAGAGGGAAAAACTCTAACGGCCACTCTCCCGTTATATTTACATGGTATTAGTGGAAAAGGTGCTCATCTTGTAACCGTCAATGATTATCTAGCAACTCGTGATGCTGAGGAAATGGGTGTTCTTTACAATTGGCTTGGACTAACAGTAGGAGCGATTGTCAATGATATGAGTGATGAACAAAGACAGGTGGCCTACAAGTCAGACATTACTTATGGAACAAATAATGAATTTGCTTTTGATTATTTGAGAGACAATATGAAATTCACGTTGGAAGATTATGTTCAAAGAGGACATAATTATTGCATCGTAGATGAGGTTGACTCAATTCTTGTTGATGAAGCGAGAACGCCTTTATTGATTTCAGGCCCAAGTGAAGGAAGCTCTGAGCTATATCATGTGGCCAACAGGATTATTCCAAAACTAGAAATTGAGGTTCATTTTAAAGTTGATGAAAAAGCGAGAAATATCACTCTGACCGATGAAGGTGTTGTGAAGATTCAAGACTTGTTAAAGCTAGACAATCTTTACAGTATTCAAAACACAGAGCTTTTACATCATCTAAACCAATCTTTAAAGGCCTGGCATTTATTTAAGATAGACGTTGATTATGTGGTTCGGGATGGCAAGGTCATTATCGTTGATGAATTCACCGGTCGTTTAAAAGAAGGATCTCGCTGGAGTGATGGGCTTCATCAATCAGTTGAGGCAAAAGAAAATGTAGATATTAAGTCTGAGAATCAAACCTTGGCATCTATTACATTTCAGAACTATTTTAAGTTATACGGTGGACTCTCAGGTATGACAGGAACTGCCGAAACAGAAGCTGAGGAATTTAGAAAAATATATAATTTGGATGTAGTTGTAATACCTACAAATTTACCAATAACAAGAATTGATGAAGCTGATGTTATTTATAAGAATAAAAAAGCAAAATATAAGGCCATTTGCCATAAGATCAAAGATCTTCACGAAAAGGGTCAGCCTGTTCTTGTGGGTACAATCTCTATTGATAGTTCTGAAATCATAGCGAGAGAATTGAACAAATGGGCCATTCCTCATGAAGTATTAAATGCCAAACAACATGAAAGAGAGGCCCAGATCGTGGCCAAGGCCGGACAAAAAGGTTCGGTTACCATTGCTACAAATATGGCCGGACGTGGGACAGATATAAAACTCACAGAGGAAACAAAATCCCTTGGAGGGTTGTGTATATTAGGAACAGAAAGGCATGAATCAAGAAGAATTGATAATCAATTAAGAGGTCGTTCAGGAAGACAAGGTGATCCTGGTCTATCAAAGTTTTATTTATCACTTGAAGATGATCTTATGAGGGTATTTGGGAGTGATAGAATTTATAAAGTTATGGACACTTTAGGAATGGAAGAGGATGAGCCTATTGAACATAAAATGATTACAAATGCGATAGCAAAAGCGCAGAAAAAAGTTGAAGGTCATAATTTTGAAATGCGTAAACATCTCTTGGAATACGATAATGTGATGAATGAGCAGAGGCGTGTTATTTACCGAATTCGTCGTGAAATCTTGGGGGATGAGGATAACTGGGGAATAGTGCAAGAGATGACAGAAGATGTCGCAGAAATGCTTGTCGAAAATTACAGGCCTGAGAGAAAAGTACCTATTGAGTCTTGGGATTGGAATGCACTTAGAGAGAATTTCAGGTCAACATTTTTTACGGAAATGGAAATTTCCCCAGAAGAGTGTAACCAGAAATTCAATAGTGAGATTACTGATTATATTTCCACTAAAGCAAAGGAGATTCTTGAAGAAAAATTTTCGAAATACGAAGCAGAACAAATTAAAATTGCGCTTAGGGAGATCCTCCTTTCTGTTTTTGATCATCAATGGAAAGATCATCTTTTAGGAATGGATCATATTAAAGAGGGAATCAATTTAAAAGCTTATGCACAGAAAGATCCGCTCACTGAATACAAGCGTGCTTCGTATCAAGCATTTGAGGACATGAGGATTAGAATAAAAGAAAATATTATCCAAAATATGTTTTCAGTTCAACTTTACACAAGGGAAGAGATTGAGCAAATCAAGGAAATGCGCAGAAAACAACAAGAAGAACTCGATGCACAACTAGAGGCCCATAAAAGAGCACAGAAGTTAAATGAAACCGGGCAAAACGCTCCAGTAAAGCGAACAAGTAAAAAAGTTGGCAGAAACGATTCTTGTCCCTGTGGTTCAGGCAAGAAGTTTAAACACTGTCATGGTAAATAATTTAAGTTCATAATTGTATCAAATGACTTTCATGGTAAAATGAAACGAGAGTCAATTGAGGATGATATATGAGCGATTCTAAGAAAAAAAGAGATCTCACAAGATTAGAGGATATTTCGGATTTTATACATACGAATGATCCTGAAATAGATGCCCAATTAGATTCATATCACAGTTCTGAAGATCTTCCTCAAATGCCTGAAGATGATGATTTTATTGAAGACGAACCTTCGGCACTTCATGAAGAGTTTGGGCAGGCCAGTGAGATCGTAGAAGTGAGTGAATTTTCATCAAATGATGAAGAATATGAGCATGAAGATAATATTGGAGAAGCTCCATGGGATCCAGATGAAAATATAGACTCAACCTCTGAAGTCAATTTAGAGGATGAGTCTTTTGAATCTGAAGATTTATCTGTTTTGCAATCGATTGGAGGTCAGACGGATTCATTTGAAATTCAATCCGGCCAAGAAGAAATGTTTACCTCAATGGCCGAAGATCCTCTTCCAGAAACTCATATCTCTGAAACTGATAATTATGAATCTTTTGAAAATTCACAAGTAGTAGAAGAGATAAATGAACCCGTTGTAGTACCTAAAGAAAATTTCAAAGATTTAGCAGAATTTGGAAAAACAATTTCACCAACTCAAAGTGCTGCTCCTGGGAATCCGCCCTATACTTTACTTATAAAAAATATTTCTTATGAAGAAGAAGGCCAGGAAATTTTAAGAATTCTTAGTGAATTTGGAGTATTAGATCAAGACAACCGATCGACTTTTGAAAAAAGTATTGAAACAGGTAATGTCATTGTGTCTCAATTGGGTGAATATCTGGCCGTTCAAATTTGTCATAAACTGAGAAACAATACATTTGATATAGAAATGGGACTATCTGAAAAAATTCATCCTTCAGACTTATATAGTGGAGAAGAAAGAGGACTTGTTCATCGAGGAAATATTCGACAAAACAAGGAATTGCATTTCTATAAAAGGCCAAAAGAATTTGTTATCGAAGACGTTCAACTTACAACGACTCCAAATTTAGAGAATAAAAACATAGTTGAATATCTTGGTGTTATTACTGAACATGAGTTAGTGCATGAACATGAACTTTATCAAGATAAAAATTTAAGTGAAAATGAATTTGAAATTACAAATATTACTAGAGAAATTAAAGAATTATTATCTGACGATGAAATAGCTGAGTCAACGCTGGCCGGACGTTATCAAGGAACTCTCGCTGAAATTTACGAAGGATTGACATATAAACTAAGACAAAAGGCCTATGAATTAGGGGCCACGGCCGTTGTGAATATTAATTTTCAATTAACACCTTTAAGTGCACTTCAAGCTATTCAGAGTATTGATTCAAAAGAGTCTCGCTATAAAATAACTTGTACAGGCAACGCCGTTCTGGCCAAAAACCCTGAAGATTGATAGAAGAAACATATGCAAAATAGATTTTCTGAAATTGATAATTATTACGATGTACTCATTGTAGGTGGTGGAATCACAGGAGCTGGTCTTTTGAGAGATCTCTCCATGCATAATATGAATTGCCTTTTGATTGATAAATTTGATTTTTCTTCTCAAACATCCCAAAGTAGTTCGAAGATGTTGCATGGTGGAATTCGATATTTAGAAAATTTTGATTTTAAGTTGGTTTGGGAGGCACTACATGAAAAAAATTTGTGGCTAAAACTAACCCCTCATCTGACAGAGGAGCGCCCTTTTTATTTTCCAGTTTATAATAATTCAAAACGTCCGTTTTGGATGTTAAGAATAGGCTTTTTCTTATATGACCTTTTAAGTGGTTTTAAAAATTCCCCACATAGAATTTTAAATCCAAATGAGGCAATAAATGAAGTGCCTGGCCTAAAGTTTGATGGATTAAGTGGTTGTGGAGTTTACTATGACGCTGTTATGGATGATGCTCAACTCACTTTGGCCGTTATATTTGATGCACTAACTCACAAAAATTGTCAGGCAAGAAACTACACTGAACTATTCAAAGTAGAAGTAGGAGAAGATTTTCTCAATACATGTACGATTCGTGATACTTTAGAGGGCCAAGAAAAAACGATTACTTGTAAATATATCATTTATGCATTAGGCCCTTTCACGGATATTGTTCTTAGAAAACTGTACAATTCTAAAACCTATCATTGGCCCTCAAAGATTCTTCCATCAGGTGGAACTCACATCTGGATCCAAGACACTTCTCTTGAAATTGAAAATCCTATGTTGCTCCAAACCAAAGATAATAGGGTTGTTTTTGTCGTCCCACAAAAAGGAAAAATTTTAGTTGGAACAACAGAAAGAAAAATTCATGGGGATTTCTTTAATCTTAAGGCCACTGATGAAGAGGTCGAATATTTGCTAAAAACAGTAAATGAATATTTTCCAAATGCGAATTTGAACCGCTCTGATGTTCTTTCATCATTTGCGGGCGTACGTCCATTGGTCATAGATGATTCGAGTGCAACACTTGGAAAGACCGCCAGAGAACATAAGGTCTTTCAGATTAATAAAAACACATTTGTGATTGCAGGTGGAAAATACACAACCTTCAGAGTAATGGCCCAAGGAATAACCAGAGCAATTGTTAATTCAGTAGGTGGAAGGTATAATTCTCGATTGACGGAATCCCCATTACACAGGACATGTTTATACAATTCGTTCTCTGGCCATGAAATAACCCAGGAGCTTGTATTTAAAATCGTAGAAGAGGAAAAAGTAAGAACTTTTGAAGACTTAGTTTATAGAAGACTCTCAATTCCCAGTAAAGAACACTGGCCATTATTTGAAAATTTTGATGATTTTTTCTTACGACTTCTACCTGAGTTGGAAAAAAAGATACTCATCACCAAAGAAGATATTCTTAACTACACTCATTATTAGGTCGGATTAATCTAATTTTTCAAGAGTATAGTTTCTCGTATTATTATCTTGGATTTCAATAGAGAGTTGATAAAATTTGAATTCAAAATCCAACTCACGAGAAAGATGATTTACAAATTTTTTTCCCCACTCCACGATAAAGTATTTTTTATTTTCTAAATAAAGTGGAAGTTCTAGATGAATGATATCTTCAGGTGATTCAAGACGGTAAAAATCAGCATGTAAGATTTCATTATAATCATTTATCACTGAATATGTTGGAGAGGTCACTTCAACATCTTTGCCGGCAACAAAAATCTTAGTAAATGTAGTTTTACCGGCGCCTACATCTCCTTCAAGAAAAAGCACACAAGGAGTGTCAACATGCTCGCCAACCTCCTTGGCCACTAATAAAATGTCTTCTCTATCAACTTTTTTCCATGTTCTAATGATGCTCATGAGACGTTCCTGTCGAGTTTCTTAAAAACCTTTGGTAATTTTGCAATTAGATCTGTTGCTTGCATGCAATACTCGCCTTTTTTATGTGCGGCCAATCTTGCGGCCAGTGAATGTATAAATACTCCCAATGAAAGAACATCAGATAAAATATACGTTTCCTTTTTGGCCTCAAATTGACTTATAAGAGATCCAAGAATACCGCATAATGTATCTCCGCTTCCTCCCTTGGCCAAGGCACTATTTGCACAAAAATTGACAAAAATTATTCCATCTTTGGGTCGAATCAACACAGTTGCAGTATCTTTGAGAATTATATTTACCTTATCGATTTCTTTTAACTTATTTATAGAATCTAGTGTATTTTTTGAAATTTCATCTTTGCTTAGTCCACTTAGTTTTGCAAATTCACCCACGTGAGGAGTTAGGATGACTTCTCCAGGGTAATGAGTCAGAGTGTTCCAAAGATTATTATCTTCAGAAAGAGTGTTCAGAGCATCAGCATCAAATAGTATGGGACATTTGAATTTGCTAAGAATATTTTCGATAAGCAAAATATTTGATTTAAAATTTTGTCCCAAACCAGGGCCAATAATAATAGTTGAAAAATTCATTGATTCGTTTATGCGTTCTAAATCAATACACATCGCCTCTATGGGTAGTTTTGATTGAAGAGTGTGTAAAAGTTCTTTTTGAACAGCGACAGTTACTAAACCTACTCCACTTCTTAAAGCGGCCTGAGCGCACAAGCATGAGGCCCCAAGCATCTCAAGTTGCCCTCCAATGATAAGGAGATGTCCAAAATTATTTTTATGAGCAAAGGGATTTCTTTTTGGAATCACTGAAGACATTTCATGTTCTGTAATAAAATTGATATTGGTTAATTTATCATAATGAGGAAAGCGTGCATTTATTACTTCTATATGTTTGGAATGAAATTTTCCATCATTTATAAATAACCCAATTTTGGGAAATCCAATAGTAAAAGTTGTATCAGCTTTAAAAGCGATTTGATTTATTTCACCAGTATCAGCATCGACTCCTGATGGAATATCAATGGCAATTAGTTTATGCTGACTTTCGTTTAAAGTTTTGGCCAAGATTTGCAAATCTTTTGGTAGAGGTTTATTGGAACCGGTACCAAATATTGAATCTATAATGAGATATTTATGATCAGGCTTTCTTAATAAATCATTAAGAGCACTCATGTTTTTATCTTTTAAAAATTTAACTCCCAGGTCTTCACACATTTTAATTTGTTTTTGTAAATGTGCCTTTGGACTTTTATCCGGAAACATTCTAAAAACACTCACATCAAATTTGAAATGATGCAGATATCTTGCAATTGATAATCCATCTGATCCATTATTACCAGGTCCCATGAGTACAATAACTTCACTCATATTTTTAAGGAATTTCTTTTTGATAATTTTTGAAACTTCGAAACCAATGTTTTCTATAACATCATCTTCGCTTAGAAAACCTTTAGCAAATAAATCTTGTTCAAAAGTAATCATTTCCTGTTTGCTTAAAACTTTCATCTTAAACCTAGCTCAGTTCACTTTTTACCAATTCATAAAGCTTATCCACAGCTTCCTGAACTTTAACTTCGTCATCTCCTTCGGCCATTATTCTAAGTTTATTTTCAGTTCCTGAATAACGAAGTAATACCCTACTTTTTTGGCCAAGTTGATTTTCAACATCAACAATCATTTTGCGAACTGTTGGTAAATCTGAGAGCGGAATTTTTTCTTTAACGTTCACATTTTTTAGTATTTGAGGATACAATTTAAATTCACCACATAAGTCTGATAAACTTTTGCCATAAAATTTAATGGCCTCAATAACTTTCAGGGCAGCAAGTAGACCATCTCCAGTAGTACTATAGTTTGAAAAAATAATGTGACCTGATGGTTCTCCTCCAAGTACATTTCCACACTCTTGCATTCTTTCAATTATATATCTATCACCAACTTTTGCTCTATATAAATTAAGTCCAAGGGCATTTAAGTATTTTTCAAGACCTAGATTAGTCATAATCGTACCTACAACTTCATCTCCTTGTTTCAAAATTCCCTTATCTAAAAGGAGTTTTGCAAATAAACCGATGAGATGATCTCCCTCAACAACTTGTCCCTTATTGTCACAAACGATCAACCTATCGGCATCCCCATCAAAACAAAATCCTAAATCAGAATTTGTTTCAATCACTTTTAATGCAGCATTCTGAGGATACAAGGCCCCACATTTATCATTAATGTTTTTACCATTTGGTCGAACACCTAAGCTAAAGATTCTTGCTCCAAGTTCTGAGAAAACCATTGGGGCAACTTTATAAGAAGCACCATGTGCGCAATCAATAACGAGTTTCATTCCACTCAGTTCATACGAAGAATCAAACGTTGATTTAACATGAACATTATACCTTCCAATAACTTCATCTAATCTTTTTGCGTTTCCAAGTTTCTCCCCCTCAACAATACCAATGCACTCTGGATTGAGAATCATTTGCTCGAGTGTCTCCTCAATATCATCAGAAAGTTTAAGTCCATTTTTATCAAAGATTTTTATTCCATTATCATAATAGGGATTATGAGAGGCCGAAATCATCACCCCAGCATTGGCCCGCATTGATTTTGTGATAAAGGCAACGGCCGGAGTTGGTAAGGGGCCGGTAAGTACAACTTTTCCCCCCTGTGAAAGAACTCCAGCTGAAAAAGCTTGTTCTAGCATATAACAACTTAAACGAGTGTCTTTACCTAATATAATCAATGGGTGTTCTTTTCCTTTAATATGGTCCTTAAAATATTGTGTTACGGCCCGACCTAAATTCATGGCCATGTGTGCGGTCATTGGATAGACATTGGCCTTGCCACGCATCCCATCTGTCCCAAATAATGTTCTCGACATCAATAAACCTTCATTTTGAGTAGTTTTTTATAGGTTTACCATAATATATTCAGGGTGAATCTGTAAAAGATGAATCTCTTTGGGAAGCTTGGCCTTGAGTTTTATTCTGGCCTTTCCGTGAAGATTGTCAGGAATCTCCGCTACTATCTGGACCTGGTCGCTTTTGAGAATATAATCCTTGTTTGGAACCAAAACAGAAATTGAAGCAAATTTCGCTTCAGAAGTGAAATTACGCTGTGTTCCTAAAAAATAGATCGGAAGCTTATCTAAGCGATAATTTGATTTTGTTGGACGTATTTTAAATTCAAAAAAAACTTTCTCCTCTGATTCAAAACTTATCGTCTCACTTAAATCAGGAAAATCTAACTCTACTTTGCCAGATTCCTGAAAACCTGTGACATCTACAA
Source organism: Halobacteriovoraceae bacterium (assembly GCA_020635115.1). Taxonomy (NCBI): domain Bacteria; kingdom Pseudomonadati; phylum Bdellovibrionota; class Bacteriovoracia; order Bacteriovoracales; family Halobacteriovoraceae; species Halobacteriovoraceae bacterium. The sequence goes on from JACKAK010000003.1 coordinate 156,579, forward strand.
TTTGAGATTCTAAAAATTTGATTTTCTTAAGCGTTTTTTTAGGCCCTGTTACCCAAACTTTATCTGGATTTACTCTAGAATTCACAAATTCATAATTTTTACCAAGTTTACCAGCAGTATTTACTTTGAGTTCAACCAATTTTCGGATTTTTTTGTCAACAGAGATGTCAATAAAAGGCGGACTCATGCCTACGACTTGTACTCCAAAAGGTAAATTAAGCATACTTGAATTGTATTGAATGCGATAATTGTTCTTACTACTCTGCTCCATAGACTCTAGATTCACAATGATTTTTTGGTTTTGCAATGTAGTGGCATTTAAAAAAGCTCTTGGACCTCTTAAGGTGAAGTAAAGATGAAGAGGTATTTCACTTACAATCGCCTGATTTTTAGGAGGATAAACCAAGAACTTAACTTGCTGTCCCTGTTCGATTGGTTCTGAATTTATAACATGAAACCATATTAAAAAACTTGTAAAGACTGAAATAAATTTTAATCCTACTCTCTTGTAAAGTTTTATTTTTATGGCCATCTTTTATTTCCCGGCCATAAGTTGTTTTTTGATAACTTTGCTATTTTTTTTATTTCTCGAAAGAATTGATTTTAACCTATTAAACAGAAGAGATAATTCTTCGTAAACTTCCCTCTCTCCATTTTTCCATAGAGATATCGTTCCTTTTTCTTCACTTACAGTAAGTATAAGAGCGTCGGTGAGTTCACTCAATCCTAAGGCCGCCCTATGCCTTGTTCCTAGGTTACGATCTATTCCTAAACTATTTGATAAAGGTAAAAAACATCCAGCTGCAGCAATCTTGCCACCAGAGACAATAATTGCTCCATCATGCAGGGCCGACTTTGATTGAAATATTGAATAAATCAGATCAGAGTGTAAATTGGAATTAAGTTTAGTTCCAGAGCGGATAAAATTTAAGAGTCCTTGATGATTCTCAATTACGATGATTGCCCCTATTTTTTCTCGGGAAAGCAATCTTAAAGACTCTATAATTTCAGTGAGCTCGACTATTGTTTCATCCTTTTTTGCATTATCAAACATATGGCCACCAGAACCAAATTTAGCAAGCGCAGCTTTGAACTCTTCCTGAAAAATAATGATAAGCAATATCAGAAAAGAAGAAAACAGATGATCGAGGAGCCAGTTTAATGCAAAAAGATCATAGGTAATTCCAATCCAATAGAGTGCTGATAATACAGCAACTCCAACTAATACCTGAACTGCTCTCGTTCCTCTAATGATGGATAGGATCTGGTAAAAAAGCACACTTACAATAAAGATATCGATGAGATCTTTGATGGTAAATTGATTAAAGAGTGTGGAGAAATATTCCACTTCTTCGGCCCCTTTATATTGAAATTAAGCGGCCTTCTTCTGTCCATTGATAAGGGTGAGAGTCGCCACTTTAGGTTCATTATTTGTATTAGATAAACTATCTAAGATTTCTTGGCTATAGAGGAGTTTTTTACGCAGAGCTTCTCGACTAATCCCCATTTCCTTGGCGGCCTTAGATTTATTTCCATTATTGCGTTTGATTTCTCCAATAATCATTTCACGTTCAACAATGGCCAGTCTATCTTTTAATGCTACATTGAAATCACTCACAAAGGGAAGATCTCCAAATATTCTTTTTTTCACATCGGTATCAAGCAGTGGCGCAGCAGAATTTTCCATTTCAACTTCTGTGATAACATGAGTTTTGGGATTATAGAGAACAGCACGCTCTACACATCTTTTAAGTTCTTTAATATTTAATGGCCAGTCATAATTCATAAGGTTTTGCATTGCTTTTTCAGAGAAGCTTTTGAGAAGTAGTCCCTCTCTTTTACATTCGGCCTTCAAAAAATAGTCTACTAAAAGTGGAACATCATCTTGTCTTCTTCTTAAAGGTTCAATATGGACATAGGCCCGGTAAAACATTTCAAAAAGTTCAGAATGATAATTTCCCTCATCAACTTCTTCTCCTAAATCGACACTTGTTGTACCTATTGTTCTAGCATCAAATGTATAAACAGCTCCCTCTACTCTTGAGTTAGTAAGTTGTTTAAAAAGTTTAGATTGGAAAGCATCACTAAGTTTTTCAATATTTTTAAGTACAACTGTTCCACCACGACTCTTCAAAAATACATTTTCTTCTTCGTTAATAGAAAAGAGTTTCATTTGTAGTGTTTCGATATCTTTATCTCCACAGTTTACTATTTCACATCGATTAAGTCCTCTTTTGCCTTCTTCATGTAAAATAATAGAATATAAAGTTTTTCCAACACCTGATTCACCAGAAACTAATACAGGCTCATCTAAATCTTTCATTTTTATGATTGTATTTCTAAGATGCGAAATATGGGACGTTCTTCCAATAATGACATGCTTTCGATCAGAAGGAGCGGAAAATCTTCTAATCTGAGATTTTTCAGACATTGGGTTATAGTCATGAAAAACACATGAAAAGACAAGTGCCATTACTTTCATTGTTTTTTCATCTTCGACATTAAATCTATCGTCATTTTTCTTATTCAATACTTCTATGACTCCTATAATTTTCTCTTCTCTGTTTTGAATTGGATAACAAATGATTGACCTGGTTTCGAATCCTAGTTTTTTATCAAAAGCATTGTTAAAACGAGATCTATCTTGTGAAATATCAATATTTAAAGCAACACCAGTCGTAAAAACCGAACCTGCAATTCCTAAACGATAGTCAAACTTAAGTGAATCTTTTTCTACTCCCATGGCAGATATCGCCTCAAGTTCATTACTATCTGGATTTATCAAAAAGATTGAGGCCCTTGTGGCATTTAATATTCTCACCACTTCCTCAACCATATTATCTAGAAAGCCCTCTTTATTTCCAAAATTTGTAATATCTTTAAAAAGGGACAATAGCAAAGAGAACATTTCAAAACCATCTGAGGCCTTTGTATATTTTTCTTTAAGAGCTGATTGAATGAGACATTCTTTAAGTCTTTCTGGAGAAAAACTCATAATATAGGCCTGTAAGAATTTTGAAAGTTTTTTATCTTCGTCTAATTCTACTCCATAAATAATTTCTTCATCATCCACACTTTGTGAAAATGATCTAACGACAATTCCTGATAGCTCAATTTGATGTTTTCTAAAATTCAGTGAAATTGTGAGATCACTTCCCACGGATAATCTAGATTTTGTAGAAAAACCCAATCCGGTAACAGAAATATCTACTAAAGTTGCATCTTCAACATACTCTGACTTATTGTAGCTTTCATCAAATTGCACAAGAAATCGTAAATCGTCCCCCTTTTCCACAGGGATTCTAAAGGACTGGAAGAATTTGAATTCTGAAAAGCTTGCCAGCATACTTGACTCCTATCAGTAATTTACATCTGTTAATCGACAGAAATTGTTAGCAACTTTAGAGTTGTGCCAAAAAAAAGTGTCGGCCCTAAAATAGGCGGTTTTATCTAAGTATAAGTAATTACGACAAATTATCTTTTTACCCTAAAGGTGTATGGCCTTCAAGACGATAGTTTGATATACCTAACTATAGGATTATATAGCAAATAGGAGTCTTAAATGTATATTTGCGTTTGTAAAAGCATCACGGAAGAAATGCTTGAGAAGGCCATCAAGCAATCAAATAATCCAACTGAAGCTCTCAAGAGATTGGGAGTTGGAGATGACTGCGGAATATGTTTGTATGAACATACAGTTTTAAAACAGGCAGCGAAGGATCAAAAAAAACCGAAATGAGTTCTATTTATAAACTAATTCGCCTCTTCTTTTTTTAAGTTTGCCAGATATTTTATTAGGTATATGAAAATATTCGTAGCGGATATATTTCAGGGCAAAGGGCCCAAAATTAAAATGAATTGGAATTTGGTACATTTCATTTACATCAACCAAGAAATATTCTCCCTTGTAATTAGATAATTGAACTAGTAGTTCATCGACGAGAAGATCTGAAATATCACCGTGCCATGGTTTAATTAAGAACTTATTATGTACTTCTTTTAGGGCATCTTCTATCTTGATTTTTAATCTCCACCTTACATAGGGCATGTTTTGCTTTTTTGGATCTCGGCCAGTGATGGCCAGTCTTACCCATTTTAAAAACGGTCTTGAAATATTCAAATTAAAATACGCACCAACTTTGCCAGCAAGTTGGGAAATTCTATCGAACTCACCCATATTTATATCAAAGTGAACTGAGAAATTACTTTTACTTCGATCAAAATAAAATTTTCGGTCGACAACTTCTATACTGAGTGGCTCTTCAAAGTAGAGATCTCTCGAATAAAAATCATTCTGATCTTTGGCCCATCTGTCCCAAAGAGTGTCTAGATTTGCTCTGGCCAAATTATCTCCCTCACTGTAGCTAGACATTCGTAAGAAAAAATTTGGTACGGCCGTAATAAGAGACACAAAGTGCGAGGTGTTCAAATACATCTCTTCAAATGAGTATGATTTGGCAATATTAGCAAGTTCAGCAGGCATGGTTTTATACCGAAAATCAGCAACTCTAAATTCAGAACAGTATAGTCTTGATAAGTCATCTTTAACACTTATTGATCCTAATGATCTGATGAAGTTTTTATCGAAATTGAGCTGGTCAACTTTTCGGCAAATTAAATTTTCGCAATTAACTTTTACAGTATTTTCATCTTTGATTAAAAAATTCTCATTAGTTTTTTCGTTCCAATAGTATTGATTAGAACTCATTTGATTTATTACTAATGACATTATAAATGGATCACGTAAATACATACTCATCAATCGATAATTTTCTGTACTTAAACCCCATGAACACATATTTCTAAAGATATCTACAGTATAGAGAAATTCTCGTTCCATCCATTTTTCTTCAGAAATAAATTTATCTAGTTTTGGAGAAAGAAAAGGATCATTTTTAATCGAAGGAAGTTTGTAAAAATCATTATCATTAACAGAGTCGTAGTATGATAGCATGTTTTTTTTTAGTTGGTCTATTGAGATCACAGTAATATTTTGAGAACATTTATTTGAGATAAGATCATTTACGAGATTTTCATATTCACTTTTTGAAAACTTAAAATAATCAGCGTATTTTGCTATCGCCTTAGTGGAGAAGTCTAGCCCAATCCACTGTAAGGCCGATGCGGTGGCCCTCGCAACCTGGCTTTTATGCCATGAACTAGTATATTCAATTTCTCTGGCATCTTTGCAATAGTTCTTAAGAGTTATGCCTTGCTGGACGAGAGATCTGAGGTAGGCCACTCTTCTTCGTTTGTCTAAATTTTTAGAGAAGTCTTCAATTCGCTCAACATTTCTAAAAATATAGTTAACAGGATCTCTTTTTCTTTCTTCTTCAAACTGTGCTATGTCACCCAAGAGGAGACTCTCAACCGGAACAAGTGAGTACGCATGATTAATAATTATCAACAATAATAAAGTGGTTAATTTTGCCGTTCCTATCATTTAAATGACTCCTTTAAAAACTATCGGTAAAAGTACCGATAGAGTTAGTATGAATTCAGTATTCTTAATATTGCTGCAAATTTTACCAGGCCTAGTTTTTGGGGCAACTCCCTATGTCACAAAAAAAGATATAATTCGAGAAAAAATAGCAAAAGATAAAAGAAAAAAAATTATTAGAAGAAAGTCTTGGACGATGATGACCGAGGATGAAATTATTGAATTTCTAAACAAACAAGAAAGAGATTTAAAAAAATCGGAATTAGATAAATTTGATGATGCCAAAAAATTAATTTTATCAGGAGATACTAAAAGAGCTCTCTATATTCTTGATCGAATAGATGAATATAAAAGTTCATTTTCTATAGTTAAGAAACGATATATTGCCCTCATACATTTTATAAATGGGGACTATGAACTATCCTATGATATTTTAGATCGAAAAGAATTCTTGAGAGAGAACTATTTTGCTCAAATTTGTCAATTGCAAATGCTTAATAAGCTCATCCTTAATAAAAAAGAAGATTTTGTTATCTATTTTAAAAAATGTCTTACCATTACTGAAAAATATTCTTCTAACGATCAACTTTGGTTTAGAAATCTTAAAGAAATCTTCATGAAAAATCGTGATATACTCTCGGCCACCTCTGTTAATATTTTCAACTCAAATTTCACCACACTTGATAGTATAAGAATATGGTTTAAATTCGGGCTCTATCTGAATAAATATAATATCCTTGCAAAACTAATTCCTAGTTTACCAGCAGAGGCCTACCAGTCAAATAAGATTAGAGAAATGATTGCCTTGGTTTATTATCATATAAAAGATTTTGATCGTGCTTTGAGTTTTGTTGAAGATCTTGACGGGCCAAACGCTGAAAATATAAAAGGTGCAATTAACTTGATTAGAGGTAAATATGAAATGGCCTACGGACATTTTCAGTTAGCTCTTAAAAGTAAAAGAAATTCATTAAATGCACTTGAAAGATCAGTTCCACTAGCTTGGCAATTGGACAAATGGAATGATGGGCTAGAACTCTTAAAGAGAAAAACACAAGAACACATTAACCAAAGAGCTAAACTCTCGCTCATTGCGGCCTTTAAAATTCGCAAAGAGGATTATAAGGCCGCGATCGAAGATCTAAATTACTTACTCGAGCTTTTTCGGAACACTCCTCCTTTTGAAGTAGATATGATGTTTGCTTTTATTTCAATATTGAAAGGTGAAAAAGATAAATTTTTCAAATATGCAGATAAAACTTGTAAGCAATATGATGGATTGAGTTGTTGGTTACTCATGGAAAATGAGAGGTGGGAAAATCTTGGAAAAACGTTTAAAAGAACAGACAAAGTTTGGGATAGTAAAAGAACTGTTGGTGATTTAAAAACTGAAAAAGAAGTTAAACCCATTTTGGAGGCCCAACTTATAGACCAAAGAGATATTGAAGAATTGGACAGTGATACAGTAAATCAAAGAATTCGTCATAGCGATTTTAACAACTTCATCCCACCAAATAAAATCGATGAATAAAAACAAATTTACTCCTGTGCATAATATTTTTTGCTAATTGGAAATGTTATTGTAAATCTTGTTCCTTTGATAACTTTATTTTCGACTTTGATTGTACCATTCAAACTCTTTACAATTTTTTTGACATTAACAAGACCAGTTCCAGTCCCGTATTTTTTAGTTGTAAACCCATTGGAAACAAATTCATTACTATCTATTATTTCTCTCAAAATACCAGGTCCATTATCTTCTATCGTAATCTTTAATTTTTTCTCGTTTTCATTTCCACCAGTCTCTTCAATAGAAAAATGGACATCTACATACCCATCCATTTCATTTGAATCCTTCAGAGCTTCTTGAGCATTTTTAATTAAATTTTCAATCACACGTTCTAAATCGAATAAATTCCCAACCCATTGCCAAGTTGAACTTAAATAACTATTTGATATATCAGACTCAAAGTAAACTGGATAATCTCCAATTTTTAGTTCGAATAGATGTTTATTGAAATATTCAATAACTTTTTTAATGTGATGGATTTCACCATTTTTCTGAATCATATTGTTTTGAGCAACTAAAATCATCTCATTAACCATTTCAATCATTCGATTTATTGTGTGATCCAATATATTAAATCCTCTGTTTTCCTTCTCCCCCTTGGGATCTATTTCAGAGGTTAACTTTTTTATTTCTAAAAGATTTTTCATCATATCCTGGGAAAATATAATAAATTGCCTAGAAAGAGATTTATATAAAATTATTCTGTTAGAACTTTCATCTAAATAAACATTAAAAATGAAAGGTCTTGAATTTTTGGATGAAGATGAAATATTCATAATATTTCGAACTTCATCAAATAACATTGAATCGATTTCAGTTGAGTAATAACTTTTTTTAAACACTTCATTTTTAAATATGAAGCTATTTTTTTCTATTATCGAAATTGGAAATGGTGATTTTTCTATTATCGCAATCCATAGACCTGATTTTTTAAATACCTTTTCCGTATTAGTTTTCAAACTTGTTCTGCGCTCTAATTGGTCTTGAGGAACGATATGTTGAACTTTTCTATAACTATCTTGTAGCCATTTAATTTTATTTATCAAATTCTCAATTTGCACATTCAATTGGCCTATTAATGGTAAATTTTGCTCAGAGAAATAAACAGCGAGCACATTACCAAGAATTGAGGCAGCATTATTCAGATCATGCCCCCAGACCCACATTGAATAATCCGTCTCACTTCCCAGAAGTAAATTATTTAAGAGCTGAGAATAGAGAACATAATATTTCTCACCTTCAAAATATAAAGTGTTGGCGACTGTACCTTGAAGATTAAATATCCCACTAGGACTATAATCTAAATGGAGCCCACTCCAGAATGAAAAACTATTTAAGCTATTCCAAATTCCAATATTTGAATCAGCATTATTTCCTAGGGCCAAAAGACGGTTTTTGTCATTTTTCAACCTTTGAGAGGATTTACCTATGAGATTTCCATTTTGTAGAGAAAGACCTTTTTGGTTTAAAAATGCTTCATTAAAATCTACGATTATTCCATTTTTATCTACAACGACAACGCCTATATTCAATTGATTAAGTAAATCATAGGCCATATTTTTACTAAATATTTGCTCAAGATTTGTAAGGTGTTTATTTTCACATATTTTTATATTTTCACTTGCATGTACCGAACTCATACCTAATAAGATAGAACAAAGGAAGAAAATATAAAAACAACTCTTGACCAAAACTAAACCGATTTCATATTAATAAAGAGCACATCATATACCAGCTTTTAATAATTTAACTTATATTTTTTTGGTCCATCAATTTTTTACATGGTTTATTTAATGAACATAATTTTTAATCGCATTTGTCTAATTTTTATCAAACTAAAAAAAGAAAACTTATTTCATAAAATAACTATTTGATATGAGGTGATTTATGGAGTTTTTTTGCATTTTTCCTACAAGTGAAAGCAATATAAATACTTTTCACTATCGGATCATACATAGAAGTTCCAATCTACTCGACATCCAGAAAGATAAAACTTGATAAAAATCATGATATTTTGAATCTCACAGTTTTCCTAATGATATGTCAACTAGAACAAAAAAGGAGGATACAAGGGCGCGCGACTTCCCGATCCTCCAAACATTTTATGAAATGCAATACTTCATAATGATTTATATCAATTTTAAATTTTTAATTTTTGAAAGTGGTGAGTTGGCCATTTAAGGCCCCATTGGCGTCCTCCGAAAAAGATCCACTTCCTTCAAAGAATTGTTCTCCACAAATCCTTGACCCGTTAAGTTTATAATGTCGGTCTGCCCGACAAGAAAGTGATCTTTTTACCGCTACGGCAATCCCAAACTCATATAATCTACTTAGAGCGGGACTTTGTTCCCAGGGCTTTCGCTCACTGGTCACCTTTGTCACACGGGTTTTCAACCAATCCTATGGCGCCTGTCCTTGGTATCACTATTCTAAGACAGAACTCAAGTAATACAAGCTAAAAATATCATTGAGTTCAGACTAACTATTTATAGGAATTTAGAGTCCTTAAATCAATGTTTTCATTCACTCACTATGAAGGTTCTTTTTAAAATTAGACCATATTTATGGGCTATAACTTAAAATCAACATCTTATAACCTATAGCAAAATAAATTGGCGACTGTTGAGAAAACTTTCTAGGTATTTCATAATTGCAACTTATTGATATCTGGACGGATTAGAACATAGTTTTTTAATTCATTGTTGGAAATAAAGACTAACAAGAAAATAAAAGGGTGAAGATAACAAATCCATAGGGTTCGTTGTACGTCTGTTCATTGTTGTACGTATGTTTTTTACTCCCAGGGATATTTACTTATTGGTTGTACGTTTTATGAAAACTAACCAAACATGTTTGGAGTAGAGATGAAAAGGCAAATTACAAAACTTATCTTAATGTCACTAGCTTTAACTTACTTAGTTAGTTGTCAACAAGATGGTGAATTCTTTCAGAAAGAAACGTTTGGATTAAAAAAAGAAAAAGTCGCTGAGAAGGAGGATGAAACCATCCCCTCTGATAATAGTAAACAAGTTGATGACGAAGTTCCAGTAGTTATTGAAGAGCCAGCTATTGATGACGAAAAGAGTCCTATTCCAATTATCCAAATTGATAGATTTTTAATGTCTTCTCAAGAAATTAAATCCAAATTTGATATTTTATGGGTCATTGATAATTCTGGCTCAATGGCCGACAATCAAGAAAGACTAGCTCAAAACTTTCAAATTCTTGCGAAATATTTTGTCGATTCTGACATTGATTTTAAAATGGCAATCACAACAACAAGTATGTCATGTTCTAAATGTGAAGAACTCAAACAAGATGGAAATCAAGTCAATCCTATAGGTAGTCTTACTCTCGCAAAAGCAAAAGAAAATAAAGATCAATTTGTTAGTGATTTTCAACAATATATAAGTGTTGGGACAAATGGAAGTGGGAGTGAGCAAGCATTAAAAACCATGAATCGTTTTCTAGATAAACAAAAGTATACAGATTTTTTTAGAGAAGATGCTTATACATTGGTTATCATCTTATCTGATGAAGAAGCATTTACTTTGAAAGAAAAAGCTGAAAATTTATTTGAAAATGGTTTAATGGATGCAAAAGAACTCGAATTGAAACAGGAGATTTGTCAAATAAAAGAGAATTGGTATCGACAGGAGTACTTTGACTGTAGTGAACAACAAAATGATGATATAAAAGAATTATTAAAAGATTTCAAACAACAAGAAATAAAAAGAATTTTGAATAAGAGTGAAAATGCAAATTTTGCGAAGGTCTATGTAGAACAAGAATTATCATCTCTACTGGCCTTAAAACCAAACAAAAATTTGGCAAAAGTCCATTCGATTGTACATTTGGAAGCTCCTGTTCAACCTGAATATTCAGATGAAGACAAGGCAAGAGCTTATTTAGAGGCGTCGAGAGTTACTGGTGGTAAACAAATCAGTCTAACAGGAGATTTTTCCGATAGTTTAAAGGATTTGGGACAGGGAATTGTTGAACTTTCAAAAAGTTTTTTACTTACTAAAGTACCTCTCTCTTTAGAGTCTGTAAGTGTGATAGTTGATGGTAAATTAGTTTCTTCAGAAAGTTACACATTATCCTTAGAAGATAAAACAATATTATTTCATGATGACGCTCTACCTGGAGTGGGAAGTAAGATTGAAGTTAAATATGAGATTAAAGAATAAATAATCGTTGCGTAAAATTATGGTGGTGAATTGAAAGGCCCTAAATAGGGCCTTTCTTCTTTAGTATTTCTCTTTGATTTAGAAAATAGTTTTTTACATCTCGTTCCAAATAATCAGGATATGTCCATGGAAACGTAACTGCCTCTTTTTTTTGGAACTGGTATGTAAGATCACTATAGACCCCATCTCTCAGATAAACTCTATGTGCATAGGGTTTTCCCGTTGCTAGTTGAAAATTCTCTAGACACAGTAGTCCAGGATCGATATTTACTATCCGTTTAGAGTTGATAGAATACTTTTTTTCGATTCTATCGGCCCATAGTTTAATGTCTGCAAACTTTTCTCTATCAACAAGAATATGTGAGCAGTAAATAATCCTTTTAAGTGAATGTTCTTCGCCCATTTCCTCTGAGTAATACTTTTTCATAGGAAAGTGCTCTACAATATGTTTTTCTCCTGGGCCATTTTCTTCAATCCAAATATTGACTATATCAACTTCACTGAGATGAGTGGAATTGTATAAGATACTTCCAGAAAAAAAACATTTTGGAGCTTTGATAAGTTCACTCATGCTCAATTTTTTTGATCAAAAGATCGTGGTAATTTTTCAATTCTTCTCTTGAAACCGTAGCAGTACCTTTTTTGGCAACAACTACTCCGGCACCACAATTTCCTACCCAAGCTGCTTCTTCTAGAGTTGCACCAGCTTCTAGAGAAGACACTAAAAGCGAAATCACTGTGTCACCAGCGCCAGAGACATCAAACACTTCACTGGCCACGGTTGGAATAAAGTGAGTATTTTGGCCTTTTTCTTTATCATAAAGGGCCATCCCTTCTCCTCCAAGAGTAATGACGACTTTATTTAGATCAAGTTTATCGGCCAGAATTTCAGCTGTTTTTTGTACAGATTCATAGCGGTAACCAAGATATTCGATCATTAATTTCGATTCTAAACGATTAGGTTTTAGTAGATGAGCGCCTTTATAGACCAAAGGGCCGGTTGTTCTACTAGGATCAACTGCAACTAGTCTTCCTTGCTCCCGACCTAGTCCAATTAGATTCTGAGCAAGTTCTTTTGTGATCATACCTTTGCCATAATCCTGAAGAATGATTGCACCATGTTGCGAAGATAGTTCATTAATTTTTGTCACAACCTTTTTTAAGGTATCCTCTGATATTGCTTCTTTTGATTCAAAATCGACTCTACAAATTTGTTGCATATTTGTTGTAACTCTTTCTTTCCAAGTCGTAGGACGGCCATCTTCTCTAACAATTCCCCAAGTTTTTAAACCCTTTTCTTCAAGCAAGGATTCAAAAAAAGTGGCCGCAGAATCATTTCCAATGATTCCAAATAATGTACCTTCAACACCTAATTCGATTAGGTTGTTTGAAATATTCGCAGCTAGACCTAGTATCTTCCATTCCTTAAAAACTTCAACAACAGGTACTGGTGCCTCTGGAGATATTTTATTTACATCTCCTAATGTATATTTATCTACCCCAACATCTCCTACGACCATCAGAGGCCGGATATCCTTAAATTTTGAGGTTATTTCATTTAAACGCTCTTTTGAAATAATATTCATTCTTCCTCCGTCGTCTTTAGTGATTTCGATCGATCAATTCATAAACATTATCAAAGATATCGGCGACTTCAATTTTGTTCATACAATCGAAATATGGACAAGATTCACCTGCGCATTTTTTTGTTTCGCCACAGACAACATCTGGTATGGTTTTTTCAAGTCGATCATTATTATGCAGTGGTCCCCAACGAAGTGCTGATTGAACCTTTATTGGAGAATAAATGGCCACGGTATTGACTCCAAGAACGTTAGCGAGATGTGTTGTTCCAGTGCTTGGGCCAATGAAAGCGGCCGCATTTTTCAGAATAGACATATAATGCCTAAGGCCTTTAGTTAGTCCATTAAAGAAAAAGACTTCATTTTTATTGAAATTTTCTTCTTTTAAAACTTCCTTCAAACCAAGTAAATATTTATTATCCCAAGGAGTATAGGAAATAATGTAATTAAATCGATCTCCATAGAATTTACTTAAACGAATAATCAGTCGCCCATAATTTCGAGAAGACCAGTTAAGCGTATGACCAACCATTCCGGGATGGATAAAGACATATTCCCTACTACCATCAAGTCCATTTTCATCTAATGTTTTTCGAAAATCGGATTGACAAGCAGATAGTTCTTCTTCTGTCAGGAAAATCCCACAATCGAGAGTATTTCTCATTTCCCAAGTGTACTCAATGCCTAGAGGCCTAAGACAATTCATATTGTATTCTGCCTCATGCATCTCAACCATAGATCTTTGTTGTCTTATTCCCCTATTAAGAAATAAAAAAGATAAAAATCTAGAGACAAGCCCACCCCTAAATTTTATGCCGCAAAACCAGGCCATAAAACTTGGGAAATGACTTCCACCAAAATAAATGTAATGAGTTGGTTTGATTTCTTTATATATCTTTCTTACATAATAAAATTTAGTGAAAAAATTTCGCCCTCTCCCATAGAAGAAATGTCCATCGATGTAGAGGTGATTATCAAATAAATCTATGCATTTTTTTGAAGTCAAAAAATATATCTTGGCCTGAGGATATTTATCCTTGATGGCCTTACAAACCGGCATTGTTAAGACTGTATCACCAATGGCGTCAGTTCTATTTATTATAAAAACTTCATTCATAAAGTTAGATTGTGCTCCAGGGCCTTCATTTTGACAAATTCTTTAAGCTTTTGCAAAACTTGCTCCTCGTTCAATTCACTTGTATCTAGATATATTGCATCATCGGTTTGTACAAGTGGTGCAACTTTTCGATTCATATCAGCAAGATCTCGAATTTTGATATCTTCGCTAATCATTTCTCTATCAATATCAAGCTCGCCTTTATCTTTTAATTCAAGAAAGCGTCTTTCTGTTCGTGTTTCTAAATTCGCTGTCAAAAATATCTTACAAAATGCATTTGGAAAAACGATACTTCCGATATCTCTTCCTTCCATAACACAAGTTCTTAGACCTGGTAGTTGTCGTTGAAATTCTAAGAGAAACTCGCGAACTAATGGCAATTGTGAAATTTGAGAGGCCAGTGAAGAAACTTCATGATCTCGAATTAACTGTGTCAAATTTTCTCCATTTACTCGAATGAGTATTTCAGGAGTTGGACAGTACTCAATTTTTAAATTGTTTAAGAAATCTTGAAGAACCTGATCATTTTCAAAGGGAATATTATCTCTATTTGCGACAAGACCAAGCGCTCGATATAAAGCTCCTGTATCAACATGCATGAATTTCAATGAATCAGCTAATTTTTTTGCAATTGTCGATTTACCTGAACCACCTGGCCCATCTATCGCAACAACTTTTTCAATCACAGTTTAACCTTTTCTTAAGTTAAAGAAGCTTTCTAACATGTTTAAGTGCTGAATTTAAGCTAAATTTGTTAAGATATTACTGAATCTAAGTAGCTATTTTTTTGCCATATATAAAGTTTGTGATGTTCTCGGACGTTTTGCAATGTGTGCTTCGATTAGGGCACCTTCTATTTTCTTGTGAGCAAGTCTTACCTTACTTAAGTATTTATTGCGAACACCAACTGGAAGTTTCTTTTTGAGGCGATCTTTTACTCGAAAGGGGCCCATATTATAAGCAACTGTAGCAAAACGATAGCTCCCTTCAAATGTATTGATGAGTTCTTTGAGATAATGCACACCCATCTCTATGTTGGTAAATGGATTGAAGGATCTTCTATCTATTTTAAGTTGTTCTGAATCTATTTTAGTTGCTAAATAATTTGCAGTATAGGGCATCACTTGCATAAGCCCTTGGGCCCCAACATGACTTAAGGCCAGTGTTTTGAAATGACTTTCAACCCACATAATTGAAAATGCCCACAGGGGATCGACTTGTTGTTTTTCGCATTCCTCTAGCAGTTTGGGAATATATTTATAGGCCCTAAACTTGAGAACATTTGGCAGTGCGCTTACAATGGCCATTTTAAGCTCACTCTTATCAAATTCTGAAAGGGCCTCTAAGTTAAATTTATTGAAGCTACCTTCAGGAGCATTGAATTGGTAATAATTATGTTTTTTATGAGTAATTTTTTGGTTTAAATTATTTTGGTTAAAATTGAATTTTATATATTTTCTAAGAAGCAATAATTCATTTTTAATAATTTTTGTTGGGAAATGTTCTACTAACGGGCAAAGTGTTCTTTTGCCAAACTTGTATGAACAAATAAGGGTGCTGAGTAACAAAATGAATTTGAGAAACAATAGTGAAAAAACGCGTATAAACCTTCTAGGATGGTACTTACGCAAAAAGTGCCACTCCTGGCCCGCGAGCTGGTAATGTTGCAGTCTTTCAAATTTCATGAAGCGGGGTATACCTGGCCGCAAACGAAATGACAAATCATGCAACAAAGCGTTGAAATATTTTCTCACTTTCTGTGTCAGTTTTGATAAATTAAGTGGTGAAATCAACTAAGGAGACCCGTTTGTCAACAAATAGACTTAAAGCACAAAAGTCTGCTTATTTAAAGCAACACCAAAATAATCCTGTAAATTGGTGGCCGTGGGGCCCAGAGGCCATTACGGCGGCCGTTGAGGAAAACAAACCAATATTTTTATCTATTGGATATAGTACATGTCATTGGTGTCATGTGATGGCCCATGAGTCTTTTGAAGATCATGAAACAGCGGAGATATTAAACAAAAAATTTATTGCGATAAAGGTTGATAAAGAAGAATTTCCAGATATTGACCATTATTATCAACAGGCCTGTCAATTGTTCACGCGATCTGGAGGCTGGCCATTGTCAGCTTTTTTAAGACCTGATCTTGCACCTTTTTTTGTTGGGACATATTTCCCAAAAGAGGGAACACAAGACAGACCAGGCCTTAAAGAAATACTTTTAGAGATGGATAGAGCATTTCACAACGAACGCTCAAGAGTTGATGAAAACGCTAAACAAGTAAGTGAAACATTAGCAAAAGGTTTAATTCCAGAAGGTAAAGTAGATTTTCAAGGACATTTTCCACACCCCTCGGCCATATGTGAGGCCATTAAGGAATATATGGATGTTGAGTTTGGGGGATTTGGAAAAGAACCTAAGTTTCCTCAATTTTCCTATTATCTCTGGTCAGTGGAACAAATGCTTGAGGGCATGATAGATGGAAATCCTGCAAATCATACTATAAAAACCATTGAATCGATGCTTTTTGGTGGAATATATGATCAAGTTAGGGGTGGAATCCATCGCTATTCAACTGACCAAGAATGGTTAGTTCCTCATTTCGAAAAAATGCTTTACGATCAAGCTGGAATGTTAAGTTTGCTCGCCAAAACGTCTATTTTATTTGGAGCACCTGAGGTCTATGATTCAATGATTCAAACGATTGAATACCTCGATGCCGAAATGTCCTTTGAAGAAGGTCATTTCTTTTCAGCTCAAGATGCAGATAGTGAAGGAGTCGAAGGACTCTATCATTGTTTTACACATTCAGAATTTGAAGATGCACTGAACACTCACGACAGTGAAGAAGAAATTTTACAAAAAAAACGCAGCGAGATCATCAAGTGGTTTGGAATTTCAGAGAAGGGAAATTTTGAAAGAAGTCTTAATGTTGTTTCTTTAGGATCGAGGTATAAGGAAGAGTTTCTGACTCAAGAGAACTGGCCAGTCGTTAGGTTTGTAAAAGCAGCACTTTTAGAAGAGAGAAAACTGCGTATCCCACCTTTAACTGACAATAAGGGGGTAGCTTCTTGGAATTTCAATTTATTGAGTTCACTCATAGACGTTGCTCAGTATTGTAAGATTGAAGTCATTTCAAAAATGGCGATGGATTTGTATAACAAGATGCTGGGACCTGTTCTTAAAACCTTCACAAATTTTCATGAAATGTCTGAAAGAAATATTCAGATTAAGCATTCTACAACATTAGATTCTCAGCATGCACTTTTCGAAGATTACTCTTTTTTTGCTGAATTATTATTAAGATCTTATGAAATTTCTGGAGATCAAAATTTTAAACAGAAGTTAGATTTACTTGTTCCTTATATTCTAAAAAATTTCGTTAGAGATAATTCTTTTACAACTCGTATGGTGAGTGATGATGGTATTCAGCTTTACCCTAATCAGTTAGTAGATCCTTATGATTTATCCTTCAAATCTCCAGCATCTACTTTTATTCTCACTGTGAAAAGATATGCAGTTCTCACTTTAAATAGGGATATATTGAAAGAGTATTCTGAAATTTTTTATAAACATACAAATTCTGTTTTAAAGCAACCACTCAGCGCTGGAGAAGGTTTAAGAGCACTGACCTATCCAGATCTTGTTTTTCGTTGTCTTAAGGTACCTAGGTCATGGTCGAAGACGAAAGTCTTTAGAGATTTCACATCGAATCTACTTACGAGATTTGTCGTTGATTATCATGATCGAGAAGATGAATCTTGGCAGGTATGCAATTTAGAGGTTTGTGAGCTAAGCGGAAAATCTCTGAATGAGTTGATTGAAACACTTTCAGGGACTAAAGAAGAATAAGTTAATTTTAGTTTAGAAAATCTACATATCAAACCCATAGTATCAATAAATATTAACGAGAAGATTTTGTCTCTTTCATAATTAGTTTGAGGACCCAATGAGCAAAGTATTCAGAAGGGTAACAAAGTGGAAAAGATCTTTTTTTTCTTATTTATGTCTTTTGGAGTGTTATCAAATGATACACCGATAGAAAAAACTGGCCCTTATGAAACACGTTTGGCAAATATAGATGGGCTTAAAATGGCCTATCAAGATATTGGAAACAAAAAATATCCTGCCGTTATTCTCATCATGGGTTTAGGTAGGCAACTTATTGCTTGGAAAGATCCAATTGTAAAAAAATTACTTAAAAATAATTTTCGAGTTATTCGATTTGATAATAGAGATGTTGGATTGTCTGACCGTATGTTGGCAACAAATGAGCATTTAGCTAAACATATTACTCCTTTTTATCGCCTAACAGGAATGGGTCCAGCTTATTTTCTAAAAGATATGGCCTATGATGTTGCCGGATTAATGGATCACTTAAAAATTAAGCAGGCCCATCTTGCAGGTGTTTCTCTCGGAGGAATGATTGCTCAAGAAGTAGCGATTAGATATCCTGAAAAGGTAATATCCATGAGTCTCATCATGACATCTTCTGGAGATCTTACTCTTGCTTGGCCAAATTTTGATATAATAAAAATAGCTTTCATGACTCCTGATTTATCTGGAGGAGTAGATTCATTTGTAGAATATGGAACACATTTTTTAAATACAATTGGCAGTCCAATTTATTCCTATGATGAGAAAGAATTAAAAAAAGACCTTATTGAGACTTACAAACGTTCACATGATTGGGATGGCAAACATCGCCAGTTTCTAGCGGCCATCAGTTCAGGTCCTCGGATTGACAACTTAAAGCAAGTGAAAATCCCGACTCAAATTATCCATGGTTTACAAGATCCTTTGATACCTGTTGAGCATGGTATTCAATTGGCAAAAGTTATTCCTAATTCAAAACTTGAAATTATTCAAGGTATGGGCCATGGTTTTGAGAAAAAAGTGATCGTTAAACTCTTAGATAAGATGGTACCTTTTTTCATTGAACAAAACATCAAGAGAGTTGAATGACCTACCCGGATGGCGTATGCGTATATTACTGCGGTAAAGTACGGTGATTTTAAGTAAACTTATGATAAACACATCTATTTTAAATTTATAATGTGTTAGCTTGCCAGTTTATATCTGCTCCTGGATCATTTGCAAAAATATCACTAAAACCTAATCCTTCTCCAAAAATAGTGATCAACCCATTGCCAAGACAATTATTGCCAGAAAAATCTAAATTGTAGTTTGATGTGAAATTTGCATTAATAGAGAAATTAGACCAATTCTTACTGTAAAATATTGAATGAGTGCAGTCGTTAAATTTAATAAGAGGTGATATATTCTGATCCCTAGAGCTTGAAAAATTGAATCCATTAAAATTGTCTATTTGAAAATAATCATTAAATTCAATTAGAGTGTTATTAAAGTATCCATCATTTATTCTTAGTCCATTAATATTTATTTTGGAGTATAAAAGTTGAGTCCCACTCACAATAATTTTACCAAAATTATACATATTCTCCCCATATTTAGTGATTTGGGGAGCGCTTCCACTTTTAAGAACATCTGTTTTAAATTCACCACCAATGTCATCAGATCTTCCTACATAGAGATTTCTAGTATAATACAATCTTAATACCACGCCATCATAGAGTGATAAGTAAGAGTTGAGTATATATAAATCCTTAGCGGCCCAAATTTGACATGTCGTACACACTGGATCGGATGATTTGATATTAATATCACTTTTAACTTGATTTGCTTCTTGATTGGCCAATAGCAATTGAGAACCAGGTCTTAATTCGACGACACCACCACCATCACCACCATCAAACCCTTGTATAGATGCTGGCAGAGATAATTTTACTTTTTCATTTAGAGGGATATAAACGTAATCGCGTATATCTGGAATGCCTGATCGATCATTACATTCGCTCCAGTTTTGAGGATTGTACCATTGGTTATCACCGCCATCATTTGTAAATTTGCAATTGTACGATATGGTTGAAGTTTGTGACCAGTTGAAAACATCATTGGGATCATCTTCAAGATATTCACCATTGTGGACTAAGTCTTCTGAAATAGTCACTATGCCAGGTCGGACTCCACTACAATTGGAGGCATTGATAGAATCATTTTTCTCTCTGCCATTATAAAACCTTAGACCGTCCCAATTTTTATCTGTGAATTCTGCTGTTTCGCAAGAATAAAACTTGAGTGTACTGTCTACGTAATGACCTTGGTTTGCAAAGAAATGCACATTATCGAATTGTTTTATTTCATAATGGTCTTGAAATATGATTCTTCCATCTGTTCCACAGCACCAGGTAACATCATTTATCATCACTCGATCAAATTCAATTGAACTCATCTGATCAGTATCGTATCCGTCTATAATAATCCGAGAATTAGAGTGACCTACAAAATTTGGCCAATATTCAGTTTGTAAATACTGACTACTCGATTTAAGATGTCCTGGAGAATTTCCAAGACCAACATATATATTATTTGAATACCCCACATTGATTTTCACTTTATTTTTAATTTCTAAAGTGGCCTGGTTATAGATATACATGTTATTTAAACCATCTCCTGTGAATAAACAATTAGTACAAGCACTGTCACCATCAATTGTTATTTTGGATCCAATATTGGCAGAAGTACTCCTAAGTTTTAGAGTTGAAACCCCTGACATATAGATCGTTCCACCTCCTCTACCAGGGGCAAAGCTATCTATGTCGATATTTGAATTGATTAGTGGCATTTGATCAGCTCCCTCTAGCACAATAATAGGAGTTGCACTATTAGGGATGCCTCCTGTACAACCGATCCAATTCAATTGGTTAAACCAATCATCATCAACTGAACCATGCCAGCTACAAACATCCCTTTGGTAAAACATAATTTTTGAAGAATTTGATTCTGTGGTATTATTTTTTTCGTCTTCAATCTTCAAACAAAAATAATAAGAACCATCTTTAACACCCGATGAATTGAAAGAGTATGAATCGTTTTTATCATTTTCACTTATATCAGAAATGAGCAAAGTCCCTTGAGAACAAGGCCCACTATTGTTGTCTTTTAAAAATATTGAAATTTTGGCATCACTATCATCATCAGAATCTATCCATTTGATTGATAAAGATGTGCCAATTTCTGAAACTAGAGAATTGGAATGATTATTTACGCTCACCACAGTTATTTTAGGAGTTTCTCCTTTGTTTTTTTGTTTTAATTCTTCTAGAAATTCCTTACTGTATTCCATATTAAATTTTGATTTTGAGCAGGATGTACTCAAAATAAGAAGACTGAAAAGGTGGATCAGAATGACAAACAGCTTATTCAAAAGATATCTCTTTGTTATGATATAGTTAAATTGTAATTGAATTTGTCATTTAACTTGCAAAGAGAATAACTAACTATATAAATTCAGATAGTTAAACCGATACTATAAAGTTCATAGTTTTTTTAATAGTGACCTGTAGTTGGCAGTTTGACCGGTGCTAAAATAGATTCGCCTTTGAAAGCTGTTTCACTCCTTGGATATCATCGTTCTTATAAAGAAGTCCATATACCGGTTCATGGAAATTAATTTCTCTTACCTGATCTTCTAAATTTTAATAATTATTAGTTTAAGATTATGAGGAAAGATGTCTTTCGAAAAATTCCAATGACATCTTTCACTTTATCAAATGATGTTCTATTTTGGCTGGCAAGTTCTAGATGCGTTCCAGTCATAACTTAAATTTTTACACTCAAGCCCTTGTTGGCAGCCATTGGTTGCATAGCATGGACCCCCTACTCCCTGTCTAGTCACACAGAATCCATTAATAGCGGCCTCGCCATCTTTACAACAAGTACCATTATCCCCTGATCTGTCATCAATACACATAATTCCACCGTTTTCATGTATTGGGCATATTTCTAAATCCCTTATATACTCACCGTCTGCTGTGGTTTCTATTATTTTTGCAGGACTCCCTGCATTCCAACAATGTCTCTTCGTAAGAGGAGGATCTATTGGACAAGTTTGTGTATTACATGTTCTTTGATTAGACGGCATTTCAATTCCAGCACAAAGGGAATCATCAACACGATTATTTGTTCCAGATTCATAGCATTTGAAAGTTCTTGTTTGAACTCCTCCTCCACATTGCTCTGTACAAGCATTCCAATCTAAAAATATATTCCACTCATAAGCTATTGGAGGATTGATACAGCTTGAATTTATTGGGTCCCAAATTTTACCTTGCACACATTGAAACTCGCATGGCCTAGAAGTAAGAGGGTCAGCAAAAACCCAAGAATAATTAGCATCAATTGGCCCACTATCTATAGTAGACGCTACTGTGTTAGATGGTTTTGTTCCGGTACAAGTATAGCTTTCTAAATTATCTCCTCCGTCGCTACCAGTTCCATCTCCGTTATCATCTCCACCATTTCCTCCTCCGTTATCTTCACATTGAATAGTACAAGATTGAGTAGAGCTTGGCCTAGTGATTGAACGACAATAGTTGTCTGAGGTTGCTTGATTATTTAGGCTATTACAGTAAACGACACGTGTCTGTGTTCCTCTGTTTATTCCACATGGCCCTTCACATGATCCATAGGGCCCTTTAAACCAAGTGTAACCAACTCCAACTTGCCCGTTAGAACCAGAAGATGTACTTCCACTTCCTTGCCCGTCACATGCACCACTACAAGTCATTTCTGTAGGAGGTTTTATATCAATATCGCATTTTCCATCATCCAACGGAACACCTGCAACACTGGCACAGTAGACTGTTTTTGTTTTCAGGCCAGAATGTCCGCAAGTGGCCGAACAATCTCCCCAATCAGTTTCAACCCAATGAGTTTCGATTTGAGAATTTCCTGATCCGTTAGGTCCACACTCACTTTCATCATGGCATGAACTTGAATCTATGGGTTTATTACCTAAAGAAGTGCAAAATTGATCACCAACTATTGCTCCAAATGAAGATTTACAATGTACAATTTTTGTTTTGATTCCACTTCCACATTTATTTGAACATTCTCCATAAATACTTTGAATTTCCCAAGAATATGTTTCTGAATTTTGATTGAAATTTCCTGAATTATCTTCATTTTCTAGAAATGTACCATCTAAATTCTTTATGGAAGATTTACTTTTTTTAATTTTACCGGTACCACTTCCGCCTCCTGGGACGCATGAGGATGTGAGAAAAGAAGTAAATAATATGATTGTAAAAATCCTTAACATAACTACTCCTAGAAATCTTACAGTCAACGTACATCTCAATTAATATTAACATCTCGGTTATATTTTAATTGTTCTCAAGTCCTAGAATCAATTTAAAAATATTTAGCTTCTCCATTTACAATAGGTTACAAATAGAGGTCATAATTTTCAGGTATTTAGCATTGACAACTATTCGAGGCATAAGGGTATTAACAAATAGGATTCAAATCAAGATATATATAATGCTAGAAGATTTTTGGAAATCATGCTGCCTTTTCAAAACGTAAATCTACACAAGAATACATTAAGTCGGCTTTTCCAGAATAAACGTTTTTAAGTCCAATCTGAGCACCACTTTCTCTTAACTTCTTATCAATAGGTCCAAGGGTATGATGAAGTTGAGTTGATCCTGCATTAAATCCAGGTGTATGAAATCTCACTTCTAAGACAGTCTTACCATTAGTTTCTTTTATATCAATTCTAAAATCCTTGCTTGCTCCAACATTATCCATGTAGGTGAATATTTCATAGAGTGTTGCCTCATAGGCATCATAGATTTCCATATGGTTACCTTTTACCATATGGGTTGCTAAATTATTGAATTGAACATTGAGATCTAATCTCTCTGTTAAGGGAGACAAGTCAAAAATAATTTCTTGAACCACAGAGGTTAAGTTCGTTGTATCGGAAAAACTATTTGTAGGTAATTCATTCACTTCAAATGTCTCTTCCTCAAAGCTTACAATCGACTCGTCAGTAAGAGGTAATTCAGGAATTTCTGTGGGAGAATTAATAGCATCCAATATATTTTCCATTTTCTTCTTATCAGTAACTTGCGAAGAAAAGATTTCTTTTGATTTTTCAGGTACACCGATAATTTTGACCATCCCTAAGAGAGATAAAAATGCGACCAGTACAGAGGCGATCATAGATAAAATAACCATCATCCCTGAAATTTTGTTCTCTTCAACTTTTTGATTTGCAAATAAATTCACTGATTGTCTGGCCTCTATATATGAATTCGATTTTGAGATGACTTCAGTTAATTTCTCTTCTTGACCTTTTAATTCTTCGATCATTGAAAGAATTCTTCTTTTGTTTTGCACTCTCAAATTGGATTCATCTACTTGCTCTTTTGCATTATCTAAAAGGACGCTCCAGTTTTTGAGATCTAGAATTCTTGTTTTTAAAATATGTTTTTTAATTATCTTCCACTTGTTAAAATATTTCTCGGCAATTTCAGAGACATTTTTGTAATTGCGGTTTAGACCAAAGAGATAAAATTCTCTCATTTTCTGTTCAGCTTTAGCAAATACATCATTTGAATCTATAACTTGGATTAAATCTTTAGTTTTTAGAATATAATTCTCTAGAGCACTCTTAACGCCTTGATGTCCTTTATTTTGATCTTTTAGATTGGTTAAAACGTTTTGAGTGTTTTTTCCCCAATTAAGTTCACTTTCTAAGAAATTTTTACGTTCCTTTAACGTTTTAAAATCATAAACTTTTAGTCTTGTTGTTACCTTTGCAACTTGATCTGTTTTTTGTTTATTTTGTTCTTCCCATTTTTTATACTGAAAAAATCCAAGGCCCACAGAGCAAAAAAATGTAATACCTAATATTGCGACTAATACATTTTTAAATACATCTACTAATTTTTTTTTCATTATTTATCACCTATTAATCATGACCTTGTTGTTTCTATATCTTTTTATTTGTAAATCTTTTGGAACTGCAAAAGTAAATTTAAATTCTTCAAGATTTCCGTAGAGGTCCCACTCAAGGGTATATTGTAATTGCAGACCAAACTTAGAGAGATTGGTTCGAATTTCACTGAAGGCCGGAGCAATTACACGTTTGATCCACTTTTCATTAACACCTTTGAGTTTTCTGGCGTAAAAAGTCCCTACAATATTTTTGTTATCTTCTTTTAGTTCAAAATTTAGTGCGAATTTTTTATCTCTTCCTACTGGATAAAGTGCTAGATAGGTAGAACAAATTCTTTCAATAATTTTGAGATGATTATAATACTTGTGCCATTCTGCCCCAAAGGCAATATTGACATCCAGAAGTATGTGAGGAAACATCTTTTGGAGTTTGGATTCATAGTAGTCTAGAAAGTGTTTTTTTCGATGTTCAGTATGTTCGCCAACAATATTTGAGATATACTTTTCTGCAGAAAGTTGTTCTCGTAGTTCTGTACGTATTTTTCTTTTTCTAACATCTCTTTTCTGTTTGAATTCATCAATGACGGTAGAATTTCCGCCCTTGGTATCTACTTTTTCAACGGGTATATTAAATTTCATTCTTACTTTTTTACGATCTTGTTGTTGTTGACGTGGGATAATCTCTCTGATTATTTCTTTCATATGGGCCTCATTGATAAGTGTAAAGAACACCATTCTAATCAATTATCGAATGCTCAGAGTTTTATTTCCATGCGGAAAATTTGATCATTATTACCCGACATTTATAGTCGCGTAATATATATGTTTATAACTCAACAAGTTTATTCATTTTTATAAGAATTATTTTTTGTTTTAAAATCAAAGGAAATATTCTCCTTAAATTTTTTTGCACTCATGCTTGCGTATAATCTTACACGTAGTTGGATTATAGTTGGTATTGTCCAATGATTTTAAGAAGGGATGATCTGAAAAAGTCTGATGGGGAATTTCCGGGGAGACCTTCAGGAACTCTTCCCTTGAACTGCCTTTCCCAAAATTCTTTTCTTTTATCATAACTCATAGGAAAGGTTGGAAAAGTATCTTTAAGATAAAGATTAACAAGTTTTGTGATGAGTTCAGTGCAGTAGAGTTTTTCTCTTCCTTGGTCGTCCTTATTGTCCCAAAGAAACTCATTATCGTAACCTAGGCCATAGAAACTTTTCATAAATCTATCCCAGATGTGTTTTTCAAAAATTTTAAAGCGCTTGGAGTCTAAGGATAATTCATCAAGTTCATAGAAGCGTAGAACGGTTGCCATTTGTTCTTTTTTTCCTCTGGATAGAAATCGATTCAGAGATGTAATCTGCACCTCACTAAGAGCTTCAGCGATCACGATTCCGCCTTTAGGGTCTTTAAGGATCAATCCAGCGTGAGAATAAGGAGTTCCAGTTTCAGAACTAATGGCATCACAGACTTCTCCACAATCGAGAGGTAATAAAATGACATCGCCTACTTTTAGATTGGAAGTAAGCTCAGCAGATTTTGAATATGCGCTCATTGAAAGAAGTATAAGCAAAATAAATTTCAACATGAATAATTTTATAGTGCTCTAAATTCATCAAGTCAAACTGCGCCACAAAAGCGAGAGAGAACTATCAAGACAATATTTTAATCAGCTAAAATCACTTGATTGAAATTTTTATGGAGTTAGGAAAAGATTCCCTACTGTAAATTTGAATTTTACTCGATCGTTAAAAATTTACTGTTTTCACACCAAAACCAGAAGACTTTCATCTTTTTTAAGTAAAACCCAGACAAAGAGGAGGCACAACGATCGACAGCTGCACGCCTCCTTAAGATATATGAATACGATCTATTTAGTTATATCGCTTTTTTCGAGAGTTTTATTGACCTGAACATCTTCAATATGAGTAAGTTCTTGCCCAAAATATTTTTCTACGTCTACATCAACGTATAACATTTCACCTGTGAATTCTTCTTTTTCACCATCTTCAAATGTGAGAGAAACAAAGGATAAATATTTGTTTTCTGATATTTTTTCAAATTGAAACACAAATTTTTCATCATCTTGGGTGAATTTAATTCCAAAATCATTTTCTTTTGTTTTAAAATATTCGACATCGTGGTGTTTTATTATTTCATTTATATTGTCATAAAAAAACGGTGAATTCTCTATTTTACTTAGTACGACTTCTTTTTTCTCTTGATTGAGTGAATCTATTAACTCAATGCAATCAAGGTTCTGTGCTGACTCTTCAAATAACTTATTCTCTGGCGTTTTAAAATCTAAAACATACTGTTCATTTAATCTGACAGATTTTACTTTTACTGAATAGCTGCAGTTATATTTTTGAAGATACTCAGTATCGATGAATTTTTCAAATTCTTCATTTTTAAAAAAGATAGTCATGATCATTTCTCTACCGGGGGCAAAACCGTTTAGAATTTCATTATAGCTTTTCATAAATTCTTCTGCTTTCATTTCAATTGAAAACAAATTGGTGGATAGAAAAAGAAAGAAGAAAATAGATTTTATTGAAACTGTCTGCATTACTCCTCCAGATGTTGGTAACACCCGAATAGTCTCAATACTATTTTTTGTCAACTTCGTTCATCTTAAGATTGAGATAAATTGAGAATTTTTACTTTCTTTTTTTGAGTAAATCTTTGATTAATTGAGTCCCTTCAAGTCCTTCACTTTGCCCTTCACGATTTTCGTAAGTTTTTTCATGAAGTGCATTTTCCATATTGTACAAAAAGAGGATGTATTTATTTCCCTTTACTTCAAATTTTGATTTGTAGGTAAAAACGAATGGTGATTCTAAAACACCTTCTTCATGCATCATTCTCATCACATATTCATTGTAGTTTGGCATTTGCCAAACCCAAAAATTTTGATCCTTTTTTAATGTTTTCGAATATAAAACTTCTTCTATTTTATATTCATCGATATATTCCCTATAAACAGTTTCTTCTTTTTTTGCATAATGATTTTCTTTTGGGAATTTTACCTCTTTGTAAGTTTTGCGTTTATTTAAATTGCTTACAACAAGTATGTGTTCTGAGTTTTGAACTAAATCTTCAAGAGTGGTCTTAGTGGACATAGCATCGACTTGTGACAAATGTGCCTCCATGGAAAAGAAAAAGAGTACAAAAGCAAATATTTTTTTATACATAGTTTATTATAAACATGAATCATAAAGCACATAGTAAAAAAAAGGTAACTGGCCATTTTTATGAATCTACTTGGGTACAAGGAAAACTGCCGACGCCAACTGTAAGTCGACAAAATGGGGGTATTTCCTCTAACTTATTGAATTTTAGTGAAATCTGCCACGTTTGGAAGTCAGTTCTTTAATTGATCTTTTTACAGCATCCACATTCTAACGTATTGAAATTACTCATTTCAAGATACTTATTTTCGCTCATAGACATTTTCTGTCTTCTACTTCGCGATATAATTGACTCATCTTATCCACTTAGAGTGCCGATAAGTCTTTTGAGGTGTGCGACCAGTGAAAAGAAATATTTATGCATACATCTATAGGATTTTATCCTTTTGTTATTCCCTGCTCTTTTTGTGGGCATCAAGTATATTGCCTTTAATTCCTCTGCATTCAGCTCTAGCCGATGATGCACTAAGTGCAAAAATCAAAGAATGTACGGAGCAAACGGGTTATGAGTGGAACAGTGCCAGAAATTTTTGTGTCAAAAAACAAGAGGCAATTCAACAGCAGCAAGAATCAATTCAATGTAATGACCTGGAAGATCAAGACGAGAGAAAAAGTTGTTTTGAGAATATGGCATTGTCCATGGCAAATCAAATGGATAAACCGATCGAAAATACAGATGGTGCGCAGGATGATGAATTTGTAAAATCGATGGATACGATAAATCTGGTTCTTAGTTTTTGGGGTTCGGGAACGCAGTCGACTTGTACATCTATGAATATTAATTCTTGGACGGGTAAAGCAAGCATGGTTGGGAGTGTTGCGCTAACATTATTTCTGTCAGATGAAGCAGCAAAGATTAGAGCTGATTTTGAAAATGCGACTCTTAAAGAAGGAGCAGTAGATGGACAAGCAGAAGTATATGATTTTCTCATCAAAGAGCAAAAGGCAATCAAGAGTTTAGCTAAAAAAAAGGAGATCCTACACCAAGCAATCGCAGCGGGTTATACTGCCTCAGCGGTTTATGCTGGATATGAAATTGCCACAGCAGGTTTAACAGGGGGAGTACATTGTGAAAATAACCCAACGCCAGAAAACTACCTCCACCAAGCAGCAATGGATAAATTTGAGGGAAGTGAAACTGAAGACATTAAAGAAAAACTAGACCAAAAAAGAATTGATCAAATAAACGCCGAAAATGGGATTAAAAAACAAGAGATTTCACATAAGTATGAATCAGAAATCACAAAAACAACAAATGATTATGATGCTCAAATTACTCAGGCAGAAGCAGCTTATAACCAAGCAACGGAAGCTGCTCCTGGAGCACAAAACTCTAAACTGGTAGTAGAAAAGCAAAAAGCACTTGAAAAGTTAAAAGCTGAAAAACAATCAGCATTAAAGAATCTCTATACAAAAAGAGACAATGAAATCAACACATCAAATAACGTCTATGAAAACCTTAAAACAAGTACTGCTTCAACAAAATATAAAAACTTATATAACAATTATACTAACTTAAATTCAAACTCAAATTTCACATCAGGTCAATTTTTATACAGAGATGAAAAGCTTGATAAAGCATATGATAAATCCACAAAAAAAATTAATTTGGATAAATTAGGAGATAACACTTTAAAAGGTCAGATTCTTTTAGGTCAGGCGAACACTGGATTAGATAGTGATTACGTTATTATAAAGAATGGACTTGCCATAAACACTTCAGAATATGCCAAGAGTTTTATAACTTACTATGGTACGGAGCAATACGAAAATGCCAATGGTGTTGCCGATGGTGCTGATTCTGCAGCAACTACAAAAACTAGAGAAATTTCTGCCAGAGATTATCTGGCCAGAACACAGGGAAAAATTGAGTATTACACAGCGACAGAAGGTAAAATACAAGAAGAGATCAATGATCACATCAACAATATCAAGGAAACTCAACAAAGAGGCGCGTCAAGTTCAGGTGAAATTGCTCGAAAAGATTTCGATCGTGCAAGAACTGAAGTAATCAAAAGATCAACTGCAATTGAAAAACTTACAGAAACAAATAAAAATCTCACAGACGAAAGGAATAAGATTGTAGCAGAGAAAGATAAAGCTCTGGACAAAGTAAGCAAATCAAAAAAGGATCTTGATAAAGCTAAGGGACTATTAGAAGAGAGTAAAGCCAAGGAAACAGAACTAAAGGAAAAAGTAAAGGATGCCAAACCTGAATCATTAGATGAATTAAAACAAGAATTAACACAAGCTCAAAGTGAAACAAAAAAATTAAATGAATCTATAACAGCTTTAGAGAGAGAGAATAATATCGATAATACTGCTTTAACGAATGTAACAAAAAAACTTGAGGATGCAGAACAACACTTAAAAGCTTCAACACAGTATCTAACGAGACAGGAAGATCGTTTAAAAGTTGCAACATTGGCGTTCAGGAATCAAGTTGAATTAAGACAGGATTCACAAACTGCTTTTATTGGAAATTTCGAAAACCAAACACAATTAACAAATATTCAAAATGATTCACACCTTCTTGTGAATCATTCTCAAATCAATGACCCTCCCTTCAATCTATCTGCTCTTCAAAAATTGCAAGTATTAAATAATAGAAATAATTTAACTGCGAATAACGACGAGCTTCAACGTAACAATCAAGACATAATAGACACGGGAAACAATATAATTAAAGACACCTCAGTTCCTGCAGACTTAGAAGACTTGGAAAAAATTAAAGAATTAACTGCAGGAGCAGAAGCAAAAGCTTCGATTCAAAAAGAATTACAAAGCAGAATTGATAATCAATTAGAAATTGTCAATACCCCTAATTCCAATCAAACTGAAAAAATTAATGAACTTGAAAAGCTCGATGCGTTACAGAATGACCTAGCATTAAACTCGAACGAAAACAATCCTAACCTACTTGTTGCAAACGACACAAGACTTCAAATGGAAAATGAAATTTCAGAACTTCAAAAAGAGAAGGAAAATAAAGATTCTACTCTAAAAAAGGACGTACTACAAAAAAACTTAAAAGAATTAGAAGAGAAGAAAAAGATTTTAGGAAATTTTGGTGACCCCCCTCCATCAAAAGTTACGATAGAAGATGCCCAAAGTCTTGTAGATATTTCAAGGACAGACTCAAATTCAGATAACTTTAATAAATTAACCGCATTCGAAAAAGTTGCAGTTCTTGAAAAAGAAAAAAACCTTAATCCAAATGCAAGTGATTCTCTCAAAACTAAACAAGACACAATCATTGCTCAACATGACATTAATTCTTCTGCTAGAATTAAAGATTTAGAACAAGAAATAAATTTGCTCAAAGAAAATGCTAGCATCGCAAAAGAGAAGGTCTTAATCATAACAAGAAAGGAAGCTCAAATTGAAGAGATTAAATCAGAAAATTTCAACCATGAGACAGTCCAGCAGGCAAGAGATTCTGCCCTTCGGGAACTTGGAACACAGCTAGCAGAGAATGAAAGAGCTTTAAAAAATAATCCGAATTTAAAAACACAAGTAGATGATTTAACTGATCAATATATAAACATAAGAGATAATATTCCAAGAAATAATGAGACACCAACCACACTTACCTCAGAACAAATTTCTGGAGTTATAAGTGAAGCACTGCCCCCTGACTCTTTACCAGAAAACGAAGTTAAACTAAGAAGAACCCTAAACGAACAAAAACTGGCCCTTACAGCTGCAGAAAGTGTATCTCCCGCACAACAAAATCAAGGAGAAATATCTGACTTAAAAGAAGAGATAAAAGCAACACAAGAACTATTAGATCAAACAAGGGAAGAAAATGTAAAAGCTGCAATTGAAAAAGGAGAAATTCGAAAAAATCCTGATTTTAACAACCCAGACATAACTGAAAAAAGAGAATATGACAAAAAGTATGGATATAAAGTTCCTCTAGAAGAAAGTGTTTCAAAAAATACATCTTCAGATCAAGATCAGAACAATCAAAAACCACCTCCTGTAGAAGTAGCTGCAGACCAAATTTCATCTCGACAACCAGAAGAAACTCTAGGCTCTAAAATAACTAACAAAATTTCCGAAATTGGCAGCTCAGTAGCAGAATATCTCACTGATGCCGAAACCTATAAAGACATTGCTTCCTCTATAGGAGACCACTTTTCAGATGGTGACAACTGGACTCAAGCAGCAAACAGAGGTAATGGAATTAACAAAAAAGCTCAAAAAGAGTACGCCAAAGCAACCGAAGGCAGAGGACCTGCTTCAGAACAAGATCTCAGTAAAAATCCCAAGATCGTTCTCGATAACCTTATAAAAACTGCAAAGCTTGCCCAAAACACCGCAATTCAATGTCCTCAATGCAAACTTGAAACAGATGTTGAAGAGGATAAGGATCTCACTTACGCGCAAAAAGCACTTAAAGAATGGAAAAAAGTCCTCGATCAGGCAGAAAAACTTAGAGACGAAAAAAACACAACTGACGCCAAAGCATATATCCAATATTGGGAGACAATCATACAGCAAAATTCAGCTTATATTCTGGACAAATTAAAAATTAACAGTGACAAGATTCTAAAAGAAATCAATCATGAACTAGAAAAAAATATTATTGCTGAAATTGGCATCCGTGAAATCCTCAAACGCTCTCTGAACGATCAAGAAGCTTTTATAAATTTTGAAGAATACAGAATGTATAGACTCTCTCTTCTTAGGTCTCCCAATATTGATTTTTATACTCAAATTGAAAATGATCCTGAAAAAGTAAAAGGTTTCAAGGATAGTCTGAATGCCATTCAAATCTTTGTCGATACTTTTATGCCAAGTGCACTTGCAGCGGATGGATCTCAAAAAAGAAAAACCGAAGTTCCTAAAATGAAAGACAAACTCGTTGATATGGGTAAAGGACAAGCAATTTCAATGATGCAAGGATGGGCGATTGGAAAGATTTCACATTTTCTCTATGCAAATATTCCATATATGGCATCTTGGGCATCTGGCCTTAA
This sequence comes from Halobacteriovoraceae bacterium, assembly GCA_020635115.1. Taxonomy (NCBI): domain Bacteria; kingdom Pseudomonadati; phylum Bdellovibrionota; class Bacteriovoracia; order Bacteriovoracales; family Halobacteriovoraceae; species Halobacteriovoraceae bacterium. The sequence goes on from JACKAK010000003.1 coordinate 189,492, forward strand.
TACACCATTAGCGATAATGGCAATGAGTGGTTCACAAGCATTCCTAAACTTCAGACTTTCAAAACACGCAGGGGATCAAGCTAAACAAGCACAAGGCAATATTGTAACACTCACTGAGCTTAAATCTGTCTTTGAAAAAACCAATAAACCCAATTGTCCAAATGGACATGATGACCTAAAAGATCCTCAATGTTATTGCTATAAAGACACTGGAGAACCGAACGTTACTGAGAGAAGTAATTCTCAGACATGTCAGGCATTATGGAAAAAAAGATCCAATAATTATTTTGAGCAGTCAACAAATTATGAAACCACAGATCAAACTAATGCTCTAGGATGTTATACCGTTTCATGCAATTTTGATAGAACATGTGAATGTAAAAATGTGACTAATAGTGACGGACAAAATGCCTGCATGAAAGCAAGTATGAATGGATGTGATAAGATTGCTGGAGGTGTTGCCCTAGGTGATTTTGAAGGTAATACAACCATGGAAGAACTTAATACTGAGTTGGATAAGATCTATTCTGGTGGAGTGACTGGAGGAAATTTAGACGCTGGTAAAATTGGACAACTTGCTGCCAGTATGAAAAATGCACACAACGATCAGCTTAAAAAAGTAAATGATGAAAGAATAAAAAATGGAGAAGACCCGATTCCAACCACTCCTGAATTTCATAAAGAAATGTTGCAGAAATTTCTACCAGAAGATGTCCCTCAGTATGGTGGAGATATGGGCAGACAGATTGCTGAGATTACCACAGAAGGACTAAGTCCGGCAAAACAACAAGCTGTTGAAAAAGTACTTGAAAAAATTGATCAGCTTGCTCCTAAAGGTGGAAAGGGACTCGTTAAAAAAGGTAAAAATAATAAGTTTAACTTCAACTATCGTAAAAAGAGCAGTGAAGAACCTGCGAGGGTTACAAATTACGATAAGGTGATGAATAAAAAATATAATTATACAAAAAATGATATTAGTAAGGATACTGGACGCAATATCTTTGAAATCATCTCTAAACGTTATATTGTCTCAGGTCTGAAGCACATCTATGATAATTAAGACTATTTAGCGACAGGACACAATCTAGGGTTAATACTTGGAAATAGTTTTGTTTTAAACGGTTCATCTATCGTCTGATAAACGTCACTATAATGGGCGCAGAAATCACGGCAATTTCCACAGGCAAACTGCAATTTCATACAAGATGACATAAAAAACAGACAAAGGTTAGAATCCAAATTTAGCTCTTGCGCAATTTGATCAATATTCATTTTACACTCTTCCTGACAGTCTTCTGTTTGTTCACAGTTTCCACTCCAACTTAAGATAAGGCATCTTTTCTTTTTTTGACTTATTTGTATATTTTCTTGTTTTGAAAATTTTCTTTCAAATATTTTTGCTACCTTTCTTCTTACGAAAAGATCGTGGCCAAGATCAGACTTTTCGAAATTCCATTCGGGATGCTTGAAAAGAATATTTCTGACATGAATTTGATTGTTTGGAACCATAATAAAATCAATATTATATTTTTCTAGATATGGGAAAAATAAATCTGGATGCTCGAAAGCATTTTTATGTTCTAAGTAGAGTTTTTCTCCATAGATTTCAGTCCGAGAGTCTATAATAGGTTTTATCTTAGGTGAGAGAAAATAAGTAATGAATGCTCCATGATTATAGGTATTCATCATATTCCCCTCATAATGATTTACTTTTAGATGTTGAATAATTCCCTTAGGGATATTGTTATACATCAAACCAAGGCCTTTAGGACGATAAACCCCAAACCACAAGGGGTATCCATAGATTCCAATCAACAGAGTGATGACAACTTGTAGGCTTAATAAAACCGGAAAATTTATTTTTTTAATCTCTTTATCTTTTAAAAACTTCACCACAACTGGCAACATCAATATACAAGATAAAGGTGTATAGCGAATTCCAGAAAAAGGAAAATAAGTTGCAAGAATGACTATTCCCAAATCAATTGTGCTTATCTTTTTTCTATACTTATATAAAATTCCCCATGTTGAAAGGTTAAAAATCAGCCAAATATAGGTCCAAAAACCCCATTTAACTTTGATAAGACTGTACCATTCGACAATGTTTTGGCGCATATATTGATCTTGAAAATACATAAGAAAAGATTTTTTTAGCATTTCAAAACCAAAGGGATTAATTAATGAGACAAGAAAAGTTATGAGAAAAAGAAGAAATAATTGTTTTAGTGACTTATGGGAATAGTTTATTTGAAGGTCGCCTTTTAAAAGGCCAAACTTCGTAAGATAGAAGAGGCAAGCAAAAATAAAAATAAAAAAGGGAGACAACATAAAGCTTCCATGAGTATTCACCCAAAAAACCTGAATTATCGGGATAATCACAAGTTTTTTAATTTTTTGATCCCCTATCCAGTCCCATAAAGTAGCAATTAAAATTGCACTAAAAAATATTCCAAACAGATGGGGCCTGATTTCAAAGCGCATACCAATTACAAAGGCCGTCATAAAAAAATAGGCAAAATGAATGAGTTTATCTTTTAAAGCAAAAAGGATTTTCTTATGGAGGACAAATAAAGTTGATAAAACAATACCAAGAGCAAATGTTTTTAAGTAAAAATCACCAATGTCAAAAAGTTGAAAAAAGAGAACTTGAGCTAACCATTGGTAAGCAATAAATGGTTTACCTTGTGCTAAAACGCTAAAGGAGTCTTCCCGAATGATGGAGCGAGTTTCGCTCATTATTTGGCCAAGTTTTAAATGCCACCACGTATCCAGGCCTTGAGAGACACAATTATTTAAAAAGATGACTAGCAAAATCAAGATGATGAAGTAAAAGAATTCTAACAATAACGTCGACTTATTTTTAAACATGAGTTTAATTTTAAAAGACTACAAAAATAAACTCTAGGCAGTAAAAAATCCCCAGATTTATTAATTTTCAAGAAGAATCACTGAATGGGACATATCTAATTTATAAGTAGATTTACTTCCAGGGGTTTTAGGAATGATTTTGATGTAATAGAGATGTCCATTATTTAATTTTAGACTTACGTTTTCATCCCCATTTCCTGAATTGGTAGATTTTCCAATTTCATGAAGTTCTTTTTCAGAATCATCATCATAAAGATAAAGATCTAAATCGCTTCCTTTTAAAATTCCTGAAATTTTGACAGTAACATTTGTATAGATTGAATCATCGTGCCCATGAGGAACGAAAAAATACCAGTCTTGGGAATCACAACCATAACCAGTTGAGCCGTTTAGGGTTGTTGTATGTTCCATTTCAAATTTTGACTCAATCACAGTGGCCGAGTCAGAATCTTCTGCAGCATCTCCAATATATCTTCTCCCTCCACTAATTTTATCATCTGGCCCATTTTCATTTTCATCACATTGAATTTCACAGGACTGAATATTACAGTTGGCCTCACTAACAGGTGGTAGTCCTTCACAGTAACTTCTTTGGATTGCTGTAATTTGTGTTCCAGCTTCAACGCAACGGACATCTCTTGTCTTTGTTCCAGTATCACATGTTTTAGAACAACTCCCCCACTCACCAGTAAACCATTCATATGTTTTTATAACAGTGCTTGCTGGTGGTTGGCATATAGTTGTCGTTGCAGGTTTTGTCCCAGAGTTATGACAATAACTGTCAGCAACAGTTGCACTGGTTGATTTATTGATGCAGGTCACAGTTTGAGTTTTAGTTCCACTGCCTGAGGTTGCACTACAATCACCCCATCCGCCTTGATGCCATTCATAAACTGTATTTTCTACGCAAGATTGAATGTTACAAGTTGTAGTTGTTGCAGGTTTATTAGGAATATTGCTGCAATAACTATCACTTACAACACCCATTGTAGCTTTATTAACACAAGTAACGGATTGTGATTGAGTACCTCCTCCGCAAGTTTTACTACATCCACTCCATCCCCCTTCAAACCATTTATAGGTTGGATCTTCAATGCAAGCTTGAGTATTGCAAACTATACTCGTTGCAGGTTTGTTAGGTATATTATTGCAAAAACTATCATTCACAACACCCATAGTAAGTTTATTAACACAACTGACTGTTTGAGAATTAGTTCCCCCTCCGCAGGTCTTGCTACATCCACTCCATCCTCCTTCTTTCCACTCATAAGTTGAAATTTCCTCACATTGCTGTGTATTACAGGATATGGAGCTTGGAGGTTGTGATCCTAGGGTTTTACAATACTCGAAATCTACATCTTCATTATTTGCTATATCCTTACACGTTACTACCTGAAAAGCAGAACCACCACCACAACTTTTACTACACTCACCCCATCCGGAGGCCGCCCATTCATATACAGGAATTTTGGTACATGCCCTACCTGCAAATTCACTTTCAGAACAATAAATTATTAAATTTGGATTTAAGTCATGAAACATTTCATCTATGTTTTTTACATTTGACTTTTTCCAGTTTGTTAAATTTAAGGTCTTTAAATTAGATAAATAAGAAAACATCTGATGCATCTTTACTACATTTGAAGTATTCCAATTTGAGACATCTAAAGATTTAAGTTGATTTGCACCTGAAAACATAAAACTCATATCGATTACTTTTGATGTATTCCAGTTAGAAAAATCTAAAGTTGATAAAAATATTGCTCCGGCAAACATCCCACTCATGTTTGTTATATTTGAAGTGTTCCAACTTGAAGAATCGATTGTATGAAGACGAGCATTCCAAGCAAACATATGGTTGACATCTGTGACTTTTGAAAGATCTCCACCTTTTAATGACTCAAGAAATTGGGCGTTGTAAAAAGCACAACTTAAATCTCTAAATCCTAAAGAACCAAGGTTGTTGACGGCGACAATATTTCTAAGAGTCTTATTGCCTGCCACCTTTTCATTTCCCCATCCTTCTAGTTTACCTTTAATTCTCACTGTCACTTTTTTACCGTTATAACTAGAGTCATATGTGTGAATTCTCTTGGGATCTGTTGGAGAATTGATTTCATCAAACGTTCCATCTCCCCAGCAGACCGTAAAATCATAGGAATACTCACTTTTATTTTTGAGTGGTAACTCAACAATATTGTATTCAGAGTTTATTTTCCAAACTGATTCATGTGCATCAGTTCCTATGCACTGTGCTTGCTCATTGGGAATCGGAATATCACTAGAGGTGATTGAAGCGTTTTTATTTTTGTATTCAATTCCAGTAGTTGATCCTGTTGAAATCGTTTTAGTTGGATTACTTTCCAATCCCCCATTTGCCAATAAATTCATTTCATCTTTGAATTGACTTTCAGTATAGCTACCTTCAACACCATATCCTCTAGCGAGCCTAAGAGCATATGCTTCAGGATCAATACCTAGAGAAGAGTATTTCAAAGCTACTCCGCGAAAATAAGTCATCAGCCACTGAGGTGCTTCCCAAGATTTATCCTTATTCATGTTCTCTACAATTTCTCTATTCACTTGCCCAATTTTAAAGAGAAGTTTTAAACGTATATAGCTAGACTCTTCACAATTTCCAACCGGTTTTGCAGTAGATTTAACTGCATCCATGGGTAAGTATTCACAAACTTTCTGTCCGTTGAAAGAAGATTCGTATGGACAAGATCCAATATTGACAAATGTTTCTTTTATATTGTGATTACTATCCAAAATACTTTGTTCCACAGATACTTGTTCAAGTGAATTGATTTCATCCTGACTTAATAACCACTGACGACAAGAAATTCCCAGAGTGTTTTCTTTTTGAAATTTCACTTCTGAACCATCGAGTTCAATCTTTTCCCCCATTCCAACCCAACGAGAAAGATCTAATGTGTGTAGATACTACTCAAAGATGTCACGCATTATTTAGTAAGCGAAAAAGACCGACCACCTGCAATGTTGGTATTATTTGATTAAACAAAAAAACAATCAAATACCAACAAGGAGGTCGGTCTTATGAATTTTAAAACAAAACAACAGATTAGGATAGATATTATCTCTCAGTATCTTAACGGTGAACTTCGATCTGAAGATGCTTGCTGTGCTTTAGAAATTGGTGAAAGACAGTTTAGGAGGCTTGTGAAAGGGTTTAGAGAACAAGGTGTTGCTTCTCTAATACATGGTAATAAAGGTCGAATACCTCACAATAAAACATCAATGAAAGTATCCAATAAAATTATTCAACTTTATCTTGGAAGATATAACGGCCTTAATCTCGTTCACTTTATTGAAAAACTACGCGAAAATAATTCTCATGAATTTGACAGCATCCCTACTTACACCACTATTAGAAACCTTTTACTACAAGAGGGCCTGATTATTCCCTACCAGAAAAAAGCAAAAAGAAAATCTCACCCTAGAAGAAAGCGTTATGAGAAAGAAGGGTTAATGGTTCAAATTGATGGAAGCCCTCATCGCTGGATTCATGACTGTTCACCTTTTTGTCTGACTGCTGCCATTGATGATGCCACTGGAAAGATTTTAGCTGCGAAATTTACTCCTACAGAGACAACTTTTGCAGCGATGGATGTGGTGGAACAAATAATTAATAAATATGGTGTCTTCCAAATGCTTTATTCTGATAAGGCCGGAATTTATGGTGGCGGGAAAAGACAGGGTTTTACAAATATGAATAGGGCCATGAACGAGCTTGGAATTATCTCTATTCAGGCCAACAGTCCTCAAGCGAAAGGACGGATTGAGAGGCTATTTAAAACCCTTCAGGACAGGCTTTGTTCAGAAATTAGGCTTAGAGGGATAAAGAATATTGAAGCTGCAAATAGGTACTTAGAAGAGTTTATCACTGCCTACAACCTGAAGTTCTCAGTATCTGCAAAAGATCAAAGACCAGCTTATAGAAAACTTGAAGAACTAATAGATCTCAATGAAGTTTTGACGATTAGAGATCATAGAAAAATAGGTGAAGGGGAAATATTAAGTTTTGAAGGCCATAAATACCTTGTCTCAAGGGAAAATGGCCATTCACTTATTGGAAAAACAGTGGAGATTAGGCGATACAGAGATGGAAAGTTGGAAATGTTTTTATTAAATGGAGTGAAACTGGCCTATGAATGTTTTGAGGATTTAAAAAGGGTCGCATGATGAAAAAATAATAGGGTCAAATTACCTTAAAAAGTAGTTTGTAAGGGGAAGTAAATATGAGGAAACTAAAAAAAGATTTAAAAAGGTTACAATTTATGGAAATCTGTCCGTAAAACTAATTACATTAAGCAGGTGTTGGTCAAAATCGCTTAACATCAAATAGGACATTTTTCTCAGGTAGTTACAGAGAAAGATCTAATGTGCCTCCATTTGAGTATTTATTAAAAATCTCTGCGTCATCATCAATCAGAGTTTGTCCGGAAGTTTGTGCTAAGTCTGTCGATTTTTTCTCTCTCTTTTTCCCTCCACTTGAAGGAACACACGAAGAAAAAAACAAAATTAAAACGGATAAAATTGAAATGTACTTTTTAATATCACCCATATGTAATTCCTAATAAATACTGTCCACCATATTTTTCGGATTATTGACTTATTAACTATACTTATTTTGTCAATTTTCCCCTCATTTAAGCATTATAGGCTGTGACAAAGATGAGCTTAAATAAAAGTTTATTTTTTAATAATATTAATAAGTTACATTTTTGCCCATTCAATTATCAGCTCTTTAGCGTGAGTCTTTTTATGGGCAACATTACAACTTAGCGAAATCGTTGAGCTCTATGGAACTTCATGAATCAATGTCTTCATCTGTTTCTGTGATTTCAAAGATGTTGTTATTATTTGAATTTTTTCTGGCCCTTCGGACAAATTCATTATCGGTTTCACTTCCTAAGACTAGTTCCGTGGTTGACTTTTTCCCGTATAACCAGATCATTCGTTCACTTGGTAGAGGTAATTCTGTTTGAGTTTCAAGACGCTTGATGGCCTCTTTAAAGACTTCTAAAATAATTGGATCAGTTACACTGCTGATTCTATTTTTTATCTCTTGGAGGTAGGTTTTGGCATTTAAATCAGCAAGTGCGCAGAGAGATTTTCCCAGACCTTGTTCATGATCTTGAAAATATTCAAACGCAGAATCTTCATCCTTTTTTAGAAGCCATAATGCATAGAGATTATCCATCACAAAATCACTACCCTCATAGAGTTCTTCATATTTACCAAGAAATTTCGAAATAAACTTTACTTTCCCATTATATCCAAGAAAACAAAGCGCTAATGCAATGGGGCCAGTAACTTTATTGATCTCATAATGAGAGTATTCTGAGGAGCAGTAATTATATGCTTTTAGGAGTGAATCAATCAGTTCAATTTCTCCTAGGTTTGCACAACCAAAAGCAAACGATTGCATCGATACACTGTTTATTAATTCACCATCCTTTATCGCATTTAGATAAAATTCATCAAAACTTTTTTTAAAGAGATCTACAACGCCTGCGTGATATTTTTCAATTCTCCCAATTTCTATTAATCCCTGAACGATATATGGAGAAGCATCATAGTATTTTTTTGTAAATTCTTCTATCGTTGCTTTCTTGATGATTTCAAAACTTTTGTCATCGCCAATTTTGCCTATTAAATCGAATCGTTTCAAATGTTGATGGTAGAGAAAGTTTCTTAGATCATCTGTCTTACTCTTATCTTTGATCGCGACGACTGGAGCTAACTGAATTATTTCCTCTTCTAAAATTTCCAACTCATCATTAAATGGGTTAATAAAATCCCATCTCTCATTATTTGTATCATTCCATTCATCTGCAGAATTTAATTTTTTTTCATGTCCCCTTCTCGTTTGCCAAAAATGTTCATATAATTTGATTGGATCATTAGCAAAGCTCTTTTTTAAATGATCAAGTTCTTCTTTTACTTTTTGAATATATTCTATAAGTTCTTTTTTTTTAAACATATAAATTCTTCTTTTTGAGAAGTCGGCACATCTCTATATTTTTATCGCCGTTTGAAATTATTTTGATATACTTGTCCTATGAATAAGATTTTAGCAATACTTAGTGGAAAAAGTGAAGAACATTTGGACGTACACGAACAGGTTTACGGAAAAATTCACAAAAATGCACTTAGTCCTTTTCTTAGTCTTAGACTTGCGGCAGCTTCGGAGGGTATTGATTTACAAATTGCCAGTGCTTTTAGATCCTTTGATCGGCAACTTAAAATTTGGAATGAAAAAATTCTAGGTCTTCGAGAGATTCATGATGATCAAGGGAAAATCATTGAAAGAGAAAATCTCACGGATAGAGAATTGATATTCAAGATTTTACGTTTTAGTGCGCTGCCGGGCCTTAGTCGTCACCATTGGGGCAGCGAAATAGATGTATTTGACGCAAATGCCCTCCCGTCAAAGGATTATAAATTAAAACTCTCCCCTGATGAGTATTCAGATAATGGAATATTCTCTCGATTGCATTTTTGGCTTAGTGAAAGGATAAGTACAAATAAGGCCTTTGGTTTTTTTAGGCCCTATGAGTTTGACCATGGGGGAGTTTCTCCTGAAAGATGGCATTTAAGCTATTACCCTGTTTCCAAAGAATATTCAAAACTCATTTCTGTAAAATATGCTAGAGAACTTATTAGGAGTAGTGAAATTGAACTCAAAGATGTCATACTTGAAGAGTTAGATTATATCTTTAAAACATTTATTAATTTGAGAGTCTAATCTACGGCCTTCACAATACTGGCTATCTTATCAGCTGATTTATCTGCATTTTCGAGCTTATTGCGAATTCTTGGATCTAAATTTTCTTCACGCAAAACTTGATGAATTCGACCTTTCACAACAGATAACGGAGAATTGATATCGTGAGCATACTTTTTTGCTTCTTCTAATTGAGTACGTATTCTAATGTTTTCATTTTTAAGCTTCTTGTTTGCAAAAGTAGTTGCTGTAAAGAAGATAATTCCCGAAGAAAAACCAAAGGCCACCAGTTCAGAATTAGAGTTATCAATAAACAAAATAGAAAGTGAACATATAGTGGCGAAAATCCCATAACTCCAGATATGCTTATTATCAGCATGAATCATTGAACCAGCAGTCGAAGCACTGGTACCGATAAGTAATAATATATAGGCCAAATGAAAATCATAACGATGAACAAGATAAGTCATTTGTATAAGTCCAGTGATCATTGAATAGAGATAAACATTTTTAACATTTGCCCCTCTAAATCTGATGACATAGATACAAACAATATCTGATACAACAATGATGGACCAAGAATCAACAGAGAAATACTCGGGAGATAAAAACAAACCCATTAAGACTGCGATAACGACCCATAAGATAGTCCCAATATACAAATTGTGATAAAGCGGGTTTTGGATACCATTTTCTATTTCTTGATATTCAGAAAAGCTTTCCATTGTTTGAGTTTCCACCTGTATTTACCTCGTCAAATTCTATTTTTCCATTATAGTCCTACAAAAAATCTATACGGCCTATAAATACTTAATTAGTCTTATATTTCAGTGATTTGTGGAGCTTACATCTTTGAATCTAAAGATTTGAATCCGTTATATTTCTTAACAAAAAAAATTTTTGTGCCCACTTTTTGTGGTTAAAAAATCAGATCCTTATAACATGCTGAATTTAAAAATAAGTCTTTAATTGCTCAACATAAGGCATTTTCTTCATGCCAACTAGTACGTAATCAACTCCAATCTCGAAATACTTCTCTATCACTAGCTGGGAAAGAGTTTTATTGGGATTGTCCGGGATGAGATTGCCTTGGATGGCCTGTCTACGGAACTCCTTGGCCTTGGTATCCATAACTTTTCGAGAAAGAATTTCGGCCGTTTCATACATTTTAAAAAAAGGTTCGGCCTCTTTGGCGCTAAGACCTTTTTCACCCCATAGGTTGGCCAGGAATGGAAAAAAATGTCCATGAAAAACTTGGTCTACGGCATCCGGGGTTGGGAGATTTGTCCATATATCTTTTACTTGTTTTAGAAGTGGAATTTGCCAAATATCTTCTCCTTCTCCATCTTGTTTCGTCTTCCACTTTTCATCAATTTTACTCTTACATAATTCAAAAAGTTCATTAACTTCTTTGAATGTTGGGAAAACATGAGTCTTATCATATTCAGCTAGTCTGACAAGTCCATGATCGGAAAAAGCATTAAGTGGTCGGTTGATAACAGTGATGAGACCATTTTCTTTAGCAACTTCAATAAGATTTCTCCCTTCAAGTTGTCTGTGTAAAGCTCCAAGCTCTATGAGATTCATTGGAAATTGAATCATCTTAAAATTTTTGGCCTTAATCTTTTTAGCAATTTCTAAGACTTTAGTAAGATCAGTAAATTCAAAATCATCAGAATTGGAAACAAAGGTATTTGAACTTATTCCATAGGCCCCAATTTTTTGAGTCTTACATAGCTCCTCTAATTTGATAAATGCTTTTTCAATGCGACGATAATACTCATCTTGAGTTGCGGCCTCAGTTTTTAAAAAATATTCTGGATTGTGCAAGAGGTAATAATCAATATATGGGCGGTCCATTCTTTTTAGGGATAATTCAAGTTGGTTTTCAATGAATTCAGGATGAATGGAATGTTTAAGATGTTCATTTATCACGACTAAATCATCTTTAGCTTTTCCATTCTTATTTAGTTCTTCAATTACATCGAGATTTTTTCCTTGGATGTAACCAACTTTTGAAATAACTTTTACTGGAATGTTTGGATAATCATTCAGGATTGCCCCGACTAATTCCTCTGATTCTCCATCTGTATAGTTTGAGGAAGTATCGATTAATTTGACACCGTCTTTTATGGCCAGCTCTAATGCTTCATAGTGTCCTCTAGAGGTGACGCTTACCCTATAGGCCCCAAAACCAATCACACCCATATTTATTCCTATTGAACGGCGGCCAAGAAATCATCTGCCGGTACAATTAATTTTCTTTCGTTAAGATCCATAAAACCAACTCTAAAAATGGACTTACAGGCCAAATCACCATTGGGTTTATACATAATTTGTTCGAGTTCAAAGACAAGTCGATTTTTCATGCCAAGCCATGTTGTGACAATATTTATTTCTTCACGAAGAAGAATTTCTTTTTTGAAAATAATTTCAGCATCTAAAACGACTGGACTCTTTTTTTCTTTTTTAATTCTCTCCACTCCCCAATCGTTATGTTGGATGAGATCCCATCTTGCTTCTTCAAAAAGGTCGAAATAGCGGGCATTATTGACATGTCCTAAAAAATCCAAATGAAATTCTTTGATTAATACTTTATATTCGTGGGCCATTTATTCCCCAATTTTGCCTGCTCGAGAGGCAATTTGACACTTGTTTGGGGATTTTACGTGTTTTTAAAGTAAATTTAAACCAAAAACTTGGCATCAAACTTGAAGATATTCGTTTTGTGTTATTCCAAGGGAGATGGATATGAAATTTTATAGCAAACAAACAGTATTAAGGTCGTTAAGTTTCCAGATGATTGCCTTTAAGGCGATACAGCTCATTTTAATTGGAGCGATAATCATTTTGCTTTCGGCATAAAACGGAAGGTAAGAAGAAGTTAGAAAAAAGAAGTGAAACCGCTTGCGTAATCCTGATTGGGAACGTAGCATAAAAAATGGATGATAACTATTCCACGGATTATGGATAAAAATATCAAAAACTTACTTAAAGGCGAATTACACTGTAGTACATCTTATTTAGATAGGATATTTCATGCATTGACGGAAACTACAGATTTGGGACACCTTCCTAGGACGATAGACCTAACGCAAAACTATGTTAATGATCTTCATGAATTTCTAGAAGAGCAAGTGCTGCAAAGAACACTCACTTTTAGTGGTTTGCCAAATTCTAAAATCTCAACCAAAAATGCAATTCAATTCTTAAACGCGGCCAACAACTTGATAGAAGGTCTTATTGTTATGAATTTTAACAGTTTTCAAGTTTTGGATATGGTCGTAGATTATATCAATTTTACCTATGACTATGCGTATTTGTTTCACCAGATTTGTTTTGAGGGATCTGAAATAGAAGTTCAATACCCAAGACTTGCAGTTGTTGATGTTGATTATGGACGGATTAGTGAAGATGAAGAAGAAATGGAAGTTCTTCCGCAATTTCAACTTGACCGAAATAAAGTTGAGCAGATTATTAATTTTGGAGAAGCAAAGATTTCATCTCTGGATTGGCAAAGAGATAAAAAATATAATGACTATCTCTCTTCTGGCCATCATGCAATTTATCTTCAAAATCACAAGCAGGCCTTAGATAAATTTTCTAAAGCTTTATCTATTAAACAAACAGCTGAGGCACTCACTCTTGTTGGTTGGGCCAACTCACTTTTAGGTCATTTTGAAGTGGCCAAGAGTTATTGTCTGAAGGCCATTCAATTAGAACCGGATTATGGCCCTCCCTATAATGATCTAGGAACTTATTTATTAAATGATGGTCAGATAGATGAAAGTTTCAAATGGTTCAATTTGGCAAAAAAATCTGTACAATATCAAAATAGAGAGTATCCTTATATCAATTCAGGTAGAGCTTATCTGGCCAAAAAAGAATACTTAAAGGCATTAGAAGAATTTCAAAAGGCGCTGGCCTTGGCGCCTTATCATGATGAGCTTAGGAATACTGTTAGAAGGCTTGAGGGTGAGCTTAAAAAAACTGGAGAACTCTCTCACAGCGGAGACAGTGGACATGACTTCAATTACACGCTTTGAATTGGACGCATTTTTAAATCAAGTTTTAAGACCTTGGGAATTTAAGGATTATTGCCCTAATGGTTTGCAAATTGAGGGGAAAGAGAACGTTCAAAAAGTGGCCTTTGCCGTTTCTGCAACAAGGGAAAGTATCGAAAAGGCGATAGATTTTGGAGCTGACGCGATGGTTGTTCATCACGGACTTTTTTGGAGTTTTCATGGAGTAAGAACAATTACCGGCCCATTTGCAAAAAGAATACTTCCTCTGATTAAGAATGAGATTAGTTTATTTGGACATCATCTTCCACTTGATGCACATCCGACTCATGGAAATGCTGCAATATTGGCACATAAATTAGAACTGACTGAACTTACACCTTTTGGAGATTACAAAGGTTCCCCAACGGGAGTGAAAGGTATTTATGTAAAAGGTTATGAAGTTACTGAGCTTAAAGACAAGCTTGAGAAAATTTTAAATCATCAAGTTTTACTCTCTACATTTGATGATTTGGCAAAAGTCCATACTGTGGGAATTATTACGGGGGGTGCAAACTCTGGTTGGACACAAGCTCATAGAGAAAGTCTTGATGCCTTCATCACTGGTGAAATGAGTGAGCATGACTGGCATGAGGCAAAAGAGAGTGAAATACATATGTACGCTGGTGGCCACAATGCTACGGAAAAATTTGGTATTCAGGCCATTATGAAAGAGGTAGAGGGACGTTTTAAAGTGGAATGTCTTTTTATTGATTCAAATAATCCGGCCTGATAACAAAAAATTTATCTATTAAAAGAATTTTCCATCAAAGGTCAAATGTACCGTCTAGGATTTGTTCTTCAATACAACGATCTCCGCAACGCACTCTTTTGGCGCACAGGCGATTCATATCTCTATAGGGGCCAGATATGTGGGATTCATGAAAATGTTGTGCTCCATTTTTTTCAATTAAATCGGTCACATATTCAATGGCGTTGTAGTAGACAATTGTAGCTATTGCACATCTTTCATCTTTATTATAGTCGCTCCAATCTCTAACCTCTGTTATATTAATAACACCTTGAAATGTTTCTTCCAAATAGGCCCAATCGTCACCAGAAATATAACTATATGAGTTATTGATTAACATAAAACAAATTATAATAAGTACGGACAGTTTCACTTTTTCTCCATTTTTGAAAAGAGGGATCTTTATATTAAGAAACTTAATTTAACAATATTTAATCATCTCTATACTTTGGGTTTCTTCTTTAATTATAAAAAATTCATTCCGTTTTAGAGTGGATCATTAGATATGTTTGACAATTATTTGTAGAGTAGGTTTGAGTTGAAACTCGGTGATAAGGTAGAACGGCCCTGATCATTGGCCTCAATTCTTTGTATTTATCCATTGTTAACATGTACTCAAGTCTATCCACAATACTATCTGAACGATGTAAGGTTGATAGTATCAGATCCACATTTAGGGCCATTGGAACAGGAATGTAGACATACTTTTTCATTGAATCTGGAACAAGCTCCAACATTTTTAAAAACTTTTTCTGATTTTTTCTATAATGTGCTGTAATTGCAGAGAAATCATCTACAGGAATATTTCCAAGTTCCGAGTAGAATTCATTGTTAAAATCCATGAACTCGGAAGTTTCCTTTGTTGTTCTTTGACGATCTCTTTCAAGTTGTGATGAACGTAAAAAACTTTGGATTTCTGATTTAGATTTATTTTCTAGTTTTAAAATAGCTACTTCTAAAACATCTTTTGTATAGTATTTAAAATTGGTTTTAAGATCCATTAAATAAACGGGTCTGTGGTAATCTACAACTGCGCCTACATTTTCCACAGGCAATCCATTATGGGCCTCGCAATAGGCATACGTACATCTCATAAAATTTTCTGAAGCTGGTAAGTTATCGTTGCTTCTGTACACTGGCCCTCCAAGTCCAGAGGAATTGGTTCCTAAAATTTCAGTTTTGCCATTGAGTTGTAAAATCCAAGGAACCATATCTCCTAAACTACCTGCATGGTGATCGTTTAGAGTTAATACTGGCCTTTGGTTAACCACAGCACTGCCGTTATAGATTGTACCTGAGGCATCTTGCCTAAAGTCTGCAACAGTTGAGAAGACAGGAAAAAAACCTGAGAATTCCTCTCCTTTTTCAAATTTTGCTTTTAATTTTTCAATAAACTGTTTATTTAAGAATGCCTCGGCAAAATTTTGCTTGATAGAGTTGTATACATCTTGATCTGAATTATTGCCGATATTTTCTACATTGAGATCTTTTTGGGCAAAAGCGCCTTCAACCATATTGAAGAAAGTATCGCTAAGTTTCATATTTTCTTTCACACCCTTGAAGCCTGTTTCACTAGCAAAGAAGCGAAAGAAATGTTCTGCATAATGAAGAGCTCCACCTCCATTATCATTATGGTCAAAAATCCAAATATCTGAGTGCAGATTAAAATATTGAATAACTTTGTTTATCCAGTTGATTTCATATTTTATATTTTCCCATCCAGGTGAGTAATCAGGAATTCTTAGAACACCGATTGTTTTATTTTTGTATTTCACCATATAGGCACCTAAGCGATTAATAGGCATTAATCCAAGTTTTCTAATGGCCTCGATTCGTCCAATTTCGCTATTTGATTGAATCGTATCTTTAATTTGTTCTTCGATACTCACATTGATGAGGTCTTTAAGGTCAATAATTGAACCTGTTGGAAGTCCTAAATGATTAAGTCCTTCAGAAAACTGCGTTTCAGTATTTCCTCCGGCACCATAAATGTAAGGTCCTTTTTCAATGACTTTTTTTCTACCTGGTAAAAATCGTGTATAGAAGTTCTGTTCATTATAGAGTTCATTTAGATCTACCCACTGGTAAACACCTGTATATATTTTTTCTGTACCATTAAAATAAATTTTTTTAAATGCAACTTCAACAGTTTCACCATTTTTGGTGGTATTTGGCAAAAATCTCTCAGGACGATTTATAGTGAAACTTAGTGCTCTTGAGTTTTGTGAGGAGTAAGTACCACCAAGAGATCTAGCGTAGGGAAGGTTTTTTTTAGCGAGTTCTTGAATAGAAATACCATTTAGAGAGATAATTTCATCACCAACTTCGACGGGTAGTCCTGAATTTTTTGCGTTATAAACTTTGTTAAATCCAGCTACAAATAACCGGCCTTCAACTTCTGCTCCCACAATTCCAAAAGTGTAATAGTTTCCCCTCTTTTTAGCTACATTGAAATGTCCGTCTTGAAATTCTCCGGCCAGCTGGACTTGTAGAGTTCTAAGTCCCTCTTTATCGAGATTACTTTCATTAATGATTTTGATATATTTAGAAAGAATTTTCTCATATGTGATTTCAAAATGTTTCTTTTTGAATTCAATCATTCCGTAATGTGTTTCTAGTTCTCTTATCTGTTCCTTAATGGCCAAAATTTGATCTTCTTTACTTAGTGACGCAGCAAACAGGTGGACAAAACTGAACATTAACAAAATAAAGAAACCCTTTATCATACTTATCTCCTCGGCCTTTAGGAAAATTAGTATGCATAAAACAAATCTTGTTGGCAAACAATTATTATTCATCTCATAACTCTCGATGTTATTTTTTAATCTATGTAAAAAAAAAGAACTAATTCCAAATGACAACATAGTTGGGGTCCTACCCGATTTTGACGAAAAATTTGAAATAACTGTCTAAATCTTTTGAGTTAAAAAATCCATATCCATAATAATAACGATCACGCTTTGCAGTTATAATACCGTTTAAGAGCTTGCTACCAATACTACCTAATATCGAGAAACGACCTCCGTTTCTCTTTGACATCATTACTTCTTCATTCTGCGAGATACTTCCATGAATAATATTTGAATCATTATAGAAATAGGTTACTACTTCCACATCAGGATGTGATGATATATTTTTAATCATGCTTAAATGTTGTTCCATTATATATTTATTGTATTGGTTTTTAACTTATTTTAAAAGAGTTGGAGAATAGTAGAAAAATGAAGAAGCTAGCATCACAGAAAATATATACAATAAAACAAGAATTGATTTACTATAGACATGTTTTTTAAACTTTTTCATAAGGTTCTTACACGCAAATAACACAAAATAAGACTTGAGACCCGACACAGGACTTCCTATCACAAGGTCTATGTGAATACGATATTTACCTAGAATAGGGAGAAATAATGTTATCAAAACTTTATTCAGTGCCAGTTTGAATTGATTTTTTACATTCATGTAAATAAGAACATATCTAAGAATCTGAATTGACTCAGTAAGTTATTTGTGATTAATAGATATTCTTTAAAAATATTAACTTTTAAGAATTAGGTGAAGTCATTTTGACCCTTAAACAGGTTTTGGGTTTTATTTTTTTTTGGAGATTTTAATGAAGTATTTCATTCTTTTGTATTGTTTTTCAAAGTATCTACACCTGTAATTGCAGCAAAACTGCCAGGCTGACTGTAAAGAAAATTTTGTCGAAAAGGATACAAAGTTAATGCTATAAGTCAATCGTTTCAAGAAACAATAAGGATCATCTTAGTCCTCATCTGAGTTTGAAGTGTTGATTGGAAATGATATGAGATTAAAGCTAGGCAAAATAAGATTTTACGAGCAAGAGGAAGATCTCGTTATCAAGGAACTGGAGGATCACCAAGATTCGATGGAGCTGGGGTCTCAAGATATTTGTCATGGGGAATAATGACGTTGATAAAGACAAACTTTATCACAGACTCACAAATTCCGATGCAATGGTAGGCAGTGATAATACATTTACCCATTTGTCTATTACACTTCAGAAAATGCAGGTATTGATCCGAAAAAACGTCCAAAATCATTTCATTTTCAGGGAAATTCAGCATAGTGATAAAATTGATCGTCTTTTCATTCGTCGACGGTATGCATTCGATGAGGGAGTCCTACGTAACTCAAACTTGGTATTTATATAGGAAATGAAGATTTTTCAAAAGGAGTCAGTTTTTAATGCACCTCAGCAAATCTTTCTGTTGCTTTTAGAACGAAATGGTGAACTTTCAAACTTTTCAAATCTTTTTAAATCAGAGTGATTATGTATTTCTTCATATGTCTACTCCAGTGATAGATAAAATATTCTTCTGGAAAAAAAAGCTTGAATTTAGAGGCAATTGAAAACAGTCTTTATGTCTCAATTAAGATATTTTGAATATGATAAGATTTCTTAAGGGAAAAGTGTATTTGTTTTTTTTTGATGGTTTGCAGATCCAAGTATAGAAGTTGGAGATGGTGCCAAAATCATTCAAATGGTTGAAAAAAACATTCAATCAAAAGTTAAATACACTATAGCTTTTTGGAGTATTAATAGAAACAATATTTCAAGGGGTTGATACCCATGGAACAATTACTGAAAGAAGAATTTAGTTTATTAGATGATGTACAAAACGAAGAACTAGTTGACTCTAGGTTTGAAAATAATCAACAAAATTGCAAAATTTGAATCGGAAGTTAACTTTCCTGTTTGCCAGAACAATTATTAAATGAATCAGTTGATTCTGTCATTTTACAATCTTTTAGATTTACTTATTAAACAAACTTTAAAGATCTTGGGTTAAAATTGTCTAAAGAATTGAAGATAAATTATACTGACTTTCTCAAGTATTTCTAAGACTAATGCCTATTATTACTTACCAACAGCACCAGGTGATATTTCACTTACTGATGTAGGATTGATCCCAATTTAAAATTTAAGTAATGGCAGATGGTTTAAGAAGAAATTGGAAAAATTGCAGGTATCATTTACGATAACCTTAAAAATGCAGTTGCCTTCACTCAAAGATGAGGTAAAGGAAATTCAAAGTATATTTGATACGTTTGATTTGTTTCAAAAATTACTCTGTTAATAAATCAAATAACAACAATATAAATTTGAATAAACATTTATTGATAGGCAGATCCTTGGGATAATTTCTTCTCGTTTCCATCAAAACCATTCAAAAGAACTCAATTTATCTCTTCGAGATAAAACGGTCGTTGACTTCTTTAATGAAAATGAAAGTCAATTCGGAGAACATCAAAACCGTGAAAGAAAAGGGATCGACCAATATTAGTAAAAGCAATTCAAAGAAGAATTATTGAAAATTCACTTCACATTCTCCTCAAAAAATAGAAAATGGTAAATATCAATTAGAAGAGAATTGATCAAATGACAAAAGGTATAGATTTAATGTTTACGAACATCTGAACATACTAAAATCGATTCTAAAGATGAAAATCCATATATGCGAAAATTGAGAAAAAATAGTCAATTCAATGACAAATAAAAATGTTATTATCAGCTCCCATGAATGCTTGTCGTGATACCGCAGCATATTCTACCGTGTTTCTTACCTTTGGGGCGGCGATCGCAATTTGGTTTTAATTATGACCACCTTCAAAACAAGAAAGGTTATGATAAAACACATTCTGAAGAATTTTCTTTCAGTAGTAAAGAAATCGAAAATCTTATCTTTGAGCGGATTATGCGCCGGATGTTAATCTATCTCATTATTGATCGGTTACAAAAATAGCAACGAATCGTTTTGACTGCTTGTACAATCGTTAAAGAAATATCTTCAAATTTCAAAGATATGGCACTTACAATATAACAGCTGGCTAAAAGAAGAAATTAGAAGGCACTAAAAGTATACTTCTGGTGAACATTTATTAAATTTAGAACGTTAGAGATCTAAGCATAAGCAGCTATTTCAACAAGTCGAATCGAAAAATTGCAACTCAGCACAAAAAGAAAATGAAGAAATTGAAATAATGATCAGGAAGAATTGCGCAAACGACCCAACCACATATAAAGAGGAAAAAGAATTAAATAAAATCGTAAGAAAACAAAAATAATTTCAGAGAATGAAACAACATGGAAATGCATGATTAAATTAACTCTCAAACCTAGCCAATTGTCATGTTTTTTTTCAGGTCCAGGCTTCACAACTGATTTAAAGAAATGTGAACTCGCGATGTTAAAAAGAGACAATTCTGGAATTGTTGTTAATAACGAAAAAATAGCTTTGAAAGATAATCTACTATCAGTTGAAATGAATTCTCAAACTCACCAATTTGAGCTTAGTGAAAAATCAACTAGAAAAGCACTAAAAATTTTCAAAGATATCAGACAAATTGATCCAAAACTTGTCCCCAAAGTTTTAACAGAAATTCAAAATTTTCGATTTCAAAATCATAGATTCATAGAAGTTATTCAAAATATAGAGAAAAAGTTGAAAGATATTGGAAGTGAAGAAGAGCTTGTTATGGATTTAGAGGATCTTAGACACAGTTATACAGAGCTTCAAGTCTAAAAAGTGATTACACCCTCGCTGAATAACCCTAAGAAGGTCTTTAATGAAGACTTAGTTGTAAAAGTTTAGATATATTCAGACATTCCAAAAAATCAAGGAGGAGTTATCCTAATATTTGAAAGCATTAAGATTAACTCTATTCTTTTTTATAGACTGGAAGCGTTATAACGAATGTAGATTTCGAATCATTTAAGTCTAGATTAAGACTTCCTTTATGTGCTTCAATGATTGATTTTGAGAGAGATAGTCCAAGGCCTGTTCCTTTTCCTACATCCTTAGTTGTAAAAAAGGGCTGAAAAATTTTTTCTTGAATTTCTTTCGGGATACCTTTTCCACTATCTTTGAATGTAATGATGAGAAAGTCATCTTTTAATTTTGTATTCAATTCAATTTTTCCTGGCCCATCGATGGCATCGATGGCATTAGAAATGAGATTTATAAAAACTTGTGACATTTGAACAATTTGACCATAGAGAGGGATATTTTTTGCGGCATCTAAATCAATATCTAATTCTATTTCATGTTTTTTGATTTTTTCTAAGCATATATGAAGAACGTCGTCAATAACATTTTCGATTTGAAACTCTTCAAAATCATCGTCGGATCCGTCTCTTGAAATTTTTCTCAGTGCTTTAATGATGACTGATATTCTGTTTGTTATATCTTTTATACTTTTTGTAGATTCTAGAATTCTTTTATCATCGAACATTTTTTTATCGTAAAATTTTTCGATCATGGACGTTTTTGTTGCAATAATGGCCAGTGGATTATTGATTTCATGAGCAATTCCGCCGGCCATTTCCCCTAACATTGCTAATCTACTTTTTGCAATATTCTGTGCTTTTGCAACATCAACTTCTTCTTGTAGATTTTTTTCTTTCGTAATGTCTATGGAAATATTTGAATAAGCATATGGAACGCCATCTTGATTTAGGATATTATAGCAAAAATTTTTAAACCAATATTTCTTATCATTTTTTTCAAACGTATCTAAACGAATTGTAAAGTTTGATGTCTTAATAATTTCATCACAATGTTTAAGCATCAATTCGTCCATTGTTTTTCCGCCAACGTCAGCTTCATCTATATCAAACATTTTCAAAAAAAACTTATTTGCTTTGATTAAGCAATTTTTTGTATCTGTGATATAGAAAAGCTGATGAAATGATTCAAGTGACTGATTTACTATATAATACTGGTCTTTTAATATATTATAGTCCTTAACGATGTCATTCAAATCTTGGATGATCCAAACATATTCATCATTTTGTTTTTTTACCTTTACCCGACCAAATGTATCTGTAGATCTTTTTGTTATCCATAACCAATCAAATTGGTAGAATTTATCAGGGTTTCTATTGACGTTTCTAAAGATATCATCTAGTTCAAGATCATTGACAAATCCACTTAACTGGTAGGCAGCACTTAAGTCTAATATACTTTCACCTTCATTTACAGGTCTTCCTATAAACTGACAAAATAGATCATTGGCCATGATTATTTTGTAATCGGCCGTTAGTGTCACATAAATAACAACATCATTTATACAGGTTAAGTCCATACAACCTTTTCGAATTATTTTTAAAAAGATTAAGTAAAACTTTAAGTTTTATCAAGCTGACAAAAATCATTAAAAACTTGAAAAAATTAAGTTTAAAAAATGTAAATAAAATGTGTTACTATTAACTTAGAGGATTTAAAAAAAGAGAAAATAATGAACCAGTACAGCAATATTACAATTTTAGTCGTGGATGATGAAGAACAACTTAAAGAGACAGTTATTATGCATTTAGAACTTGAGGGGTTCAATGTCCTTTCTGCATGCAATGGCAAAGAGGCACTTGAGGTCCTTGAAAATAATCATGTCGATTTTGTCCTCAGTGATATTAAAATGCCAGAACTTGATGGAATGGAGCTGACTGTAGAAATAAGAAAGAAATACAAAGAGGTTCCAGTAGTGTTACTCGTCACTGGATTCAGTAAATATTCTGAAAAACAGGCCCTCGAAAATGGTGCATTGGGTTTGGTTGAAAAGCCATTTGACATGGACAAAATCATTGAGATGATTAAGCAATCACAAAAGATAAGTTAATTTTTTACAAACTAGATATAGTTTTTCAATTGAACTCACGAATTTTTTAGTGTATCTCCGCCCTTTAAATCAATAAAGCTTAATTGGATGGACAATGAAATCTATTTCATTTTGGGTATTTTTTTTAATCTCTTTCAAATTATTTTCAGTTGCCCCTAGAAAAAATATTATGGAATGTGAGGGATTTTTTTCGTATTTTCCAGCAAATTCAATAGAAGTGAAATCCTTTAGAGAAAAGTTAATTCAAGACTTAAGCAGGGCCATAAAACTGCATAAGTCATCTCAAATTATCGCCTTTCTTGATGATTTTCTTTTACCAAATTATTTCTCATTTGTAGATTTTAAATACAGATCAAATATTGATCTCGATCACTACTCTCTCGAAATCCTCAAAAAGAGTTTAGAAATATATAAGAAATATAAAAGTGAACATGAAATCGATACACTACTTGGAAACTTGTATAAAAATTTTTTAGATTACTACTCTCAATTCAATGAACTGGAATTTAAAATTAATTTATTGGCCATGTCCAAACCTATTTCTTATCTGGAATATCTGTCACTTGAAAACATTTACAATTCTAGGGAGTTTATAACCCTACTTATAAATGTTTTTGGAAATAAAGATAACCAAACTTCCAAATTAAATTATGTTTTAAAGTTTGCAAAAGTTCATAAATTCATCCAAGAAATTCAATTAAAAGATTATAGTTATTCTCAAATAAAAAATGCTCTACTTGAAATAAAAGAACTCAGTGAAGTTGAATTTACTTTTATTATTGATTCTTTAAAAAATGACCGAAACTCTACTATCGCAACTTTGAAGCTAGCAGTGGCCTTTATAGATGTATATAGAGAAATTTTTGAAAATTTCCCTCATGCAAAGATTTTGCTCATTGAACTCTTTGGACTTTATCTTGATCGGGATTATTTTTTCGTAAATCACCTCGATCAAAAAGCTGAAATACAAGAAATGCTTCATTTACAAAAAACTTTAGATGATATTTTTAAAGAAATTTACGAAAGAAGTCCTGAATTCTTCTCAGAAGTTCTAAGTATTGATTTTATTGAAGAACGTTATGAATTTTTTCTCTATCATGGTTTTTATGAGTCTAAAGTATATGCAGTATACCCTCTCAAAGAGTATCGAAAATTTCTTATGAAACTGATGTCAAACCCAGAATATTTACATCTCACTTTTCTTACCAAACAAATCAA
This sequence comes from Halobacteriovoraceae bacterium, assembly GCA_020635115.1. Lineage (NCBI taxonomy): Bacteria > Pseudomonadati > Bdellovibrionota > Bacteriovoracia > Bacteriovoracales > Halobacteriovoraceae > Halobacteriovoraceae bacterium. Next base: position 213,784 of record JACKAK010000003.1, read on the forward strand.
AACTAATTAACGAGAAGTGATCTCTAGATATCTCTTATAAACTTTTTCGTTGAAATGATCTTCACCTCTAAGATATCTTCTTAAGTACTCAAGTGAGTCATCTCCCCAAAAGAGTTCTTTATCTTCTGCAACGATTGTCGGTACTCCAAATACCCCAAACCCCAAAGCTCTTTGAGTATTTAATTTAATCAGTTTTCTCACATCTGCAGATGTTGAATTTTCCATCATTTCATCAATATCACGCTCTCCTATTACCCTTAATAAGTAATCTCTAAGAATTTCCTCATCCTCTATATTAATTCGATCTCTCCATACGGAGTGAAATAAATGATCTACAATCATCGATTGAAGCTGGCCTTGAGCAGCAATAACATACCTCAAAAGTGGAAGTGTATTCATTGGCAATTTATATGGTAAGTTAAATTCTATATTACGCTCATAGGATTTTCTGAGGCAATCTTTGAGTAAATAATCTGCCTTAGGCCTGATTTCGGCGGGACCTTTAGTCTCATAGTGATGGATGATCCTTCCCATAGGTATGGGAGTAAGAATACATGAAAGATTAAACTGCTTTAATCTATTGAAAGCAAGGTACGAATAGGGAGAGAGAAAATCAAAAAAAAATTCTAACTTCAAAAGACATCCTTAATGACAAGATTGAACCTCATCTCTTTTAACATAAAGAATTGGATCTTGATAGTCTACCTTAATTGAATCAGAATCTTTGCCAATAGAATATAACTTCACTGTGTTTGTTTTTTTATCAACGGCCTGAATAAAAGTTCGCCCTATAAGTACTTTCGATTTTATATAGGGAGTGTGGATAGCACTTTCTCCACTTTGCCCCTTAAGGTTTCTGGTTATTGAGAGTGTATTTGATAAAGTAAGACGGGCCCTAATTCCTAGATCTGCAATATTAAGTGAAGTTTCAACTGAAGCTTCTACCCTATATGTATGCTGATAACTTGCAAAGCGATCTGAGTCTAAACATTCTTCTGCAATTCTGGGCAAATCAACAACACGTTCTTCTTTTGAATATAAATTATAATAAGTCACAAAGCGCCAATACCTAAAGGGGCGAAAAGGATTATAGGTTTTATTGACTGGCCCTACAATAGGCCCGTGACTATATTCTGAAAGGACTGGAGTAAATCTAAATAAATGTTCCCCATCTACAAAAAGCCCCATGATAGACATTCCTCCATTTAAATCAAACTCAACTTCGTCTATAAGATCCAAATTCACTTGATCAAAAGGAAGATCTTTTTCATGGGCCTTTTCAAGATCATAGTTCGCTTGGAGTGTAAAAGAAATGAGATTTAATTGAAATAAAATTAGTGCTTTTCTGATCAAATGCATATTGCCCTCATCCTTGTGAACATTCTGTACTTGTCGTCAGTATCTGATAATGGGATGCTGTATGGCCAGGTGAAATAACTAACACAATCTTACCAACACTAATGAAATCTGTTAGAATGTTTCCATGTATACAATATTTATCATTATATTTATTTGCTTCTTAATTGGACTTTGGTTAGTAAGAATTTTCTGGCTCAATATCAAAGCATATTACTATACTATTGTTAATCGTTTTACGTCTCCGAGAACTCTACCTCTCTATGATCCAGATGGACTAAACTTTAAAATTTTAAGACTTAGAAATATTGAACAAGTTGATAAGACTAAGATTATAAACAATATGTTACATTTTAAAGTTGCCCATATTTACTTAATACACGGAACTTTTGTAGGGAGTGATCCCTTTGATTTTGTAAAATACCTTGAGAGATTTGATAATCCTTTTATTGAACAAATTGGGAGTAAACTGCAAAGTTTTGGTCTAAAGCAATCTGAAAAGTGGTTTGATGATATAGGTAATTTTACTGATGAATATCGAAAAATTCTCTATAGTGATCTAGGTAAGCAGTTTTCCATTAGCAATTTTTACTGGTCTTCTAGTAATCATCACTATGCACGTGTCGAAGCGGCCATCGATCTTTTTTTTGATATTGAGAATTTAATCAAAAAAGAAAAACTCTATGGGCAAAGGATCCTCCTTTTGGGGCATAGTCATGCAGGACAACTTTTTGCGCTCATCACACAATTTCTGGCAAATTCTTTTCCAGTGGAATTGCTGAAAGAAAATTTTGAGAATTTTGATTTAAAAAAGTTTAATCAGGCGATTAAAATTCTTAAGTTAATTCAAATCGATTTAGTGACTCTTGGTACTCCCGTTCGGTATGAATTTAAAAAAGTTAAAAATGTACGTCTTTTGCATATTATCAATCATAGGGGAAACACAAATTATGGAGGAGATTGGAGTGGGTTGATTTATTCTAGAGATGGAGATTATGTACAACAAATGGGTATTGCTGGAAGTGATGCTTATATACAGATTGAAGAGTTGAGAAAGAAAAATGCTTCATTCATTCCTCACCTTGGTGCCAGTTATGATCTTGCTTACTTAATGGAAGCACTGAAAGAAAAAAAACGTATTCATCCAGAGGGTCTGAATTTATTAGTCGACTTTGAAGACAATTCCAAAATTCCCAATATGTTAAAAACATTGGCCGGTCATGGTGTTTACACACAAAAAAAACATATACTTCATTTACTGTATCTAATTGATAAGTATTTTTATTTTGATACAAACTGAAGTATTTCTTCTAGAGTATTCACACATTCCACATTTTCATTAGAGAAATCAATTTTTTTATATTTTGTGAAATTTTTAATGAGGTAGTGCTTCAAAATCTCCTTTACATTTTCATCCATTCTAAAGGATTTAGTATTGTAGAGTTTCAAGGCCAGCAGTTTGGTATTAAATTTGAGTCTTTGATAATGAACATAGTTAAATAGATCAGGTCGATGCACGAATTCTGGAACAATCACCTTATTTAAGACATGAGCAAGTTCTATGGGATTGGTTTGATCTGGTAACATTAAAAACAATTGCAACACATCATCCAAATTTTTAGAATCTTGCAATACTTTGGTGGCCCATTCGACTAGAAACTGAGCATCTTTAAAATTCTTTATTACTACAAAATTATCTGAAAATTCACTGGCCAATAAAAAATGCCCATTAGCATGTTCATGTTTTAGGATTTCAAAAATGATTAATCCTTTTTTAATTTGTTCATCAAATTTATTTTCACTCAATATATTTTCAATATTCTGATTAATGAGATTATTTTTCTTAGCAAAAGCTATGAGTTCGTGTAGTTCTGCTTGTTTTTTAAAGAGTCCAAGAAATTTTTTTGCTTTATTGATTATTCCCTCTTCATGCACAGAAAGTACAATTTTTCGACTTTCATCATCAAAAATAAATAATAGATCATCTGATCTCAATGAAAACTTTAGCTTCTCATGTACGGTTTTTCGGGTTTGGAAAAATTGCCTCATCTTGTTTTTATTATCAAAGGCCTTCCAGGCATGAAACTTATAATATAGAGATTCAAAAAAATAGTAATAACCAAATGTTGGGATTGTTCCTGAGGCCCAATAAAATATTGCTGAGAGAATGGGCATATTGTTCATTAGTAACCATCCACAAACAATAGCTTGTATGACCGACGAAGAAACATGTGCAACACTCATCGAAGTTCCATGTTTACGGATGAGATGAGACCCGTAATCAATTTGTTTCCTGTAAAACTCTTTTGAAAGAGACATCTGATAATATTTTTCTAGTATAAACTTGTTGCGCTCCCACTTTGTGATTTCTTCAAATGTTTTTTTTAGACTGCCCTTAATTTTGTCATACTTTTTTTTAGAGACGAATTTTTTCAACATATCCATATAATAATGAAGCTGAATTTCTCTAATTTTGTTGTAGTAACTCTTCGTTTTGCTATTTAAACTATTGCTCCTTAAATCCTCTAGAAATTCATTCTCATCGACATAAAATAACTCTGCTGACTCACTGGCCTCAATGAGGGCAGTCTCCATTCGGATTCTGAGCCTTAGTTCAAAAGGAAGCATATCCTCGGCATAAACATATGTCATCGATAGGAAAATCACATAAAACACTATAATGTTTTTAAATACTCTCATTTATCTTTGCCTTGAGTCCAAATGTATCCTATACCAGAAGATACTAAGTGTGTTGAGGACAAGTTATGATTAAGGTGTCTTTTATAATATTTCTTAACGTTTTATTCATGAAACTTGCTCTGCCAAGTACTAAAACTAATTGCTCTGATTATATGACAAACTTCAAAAATAATGTCTATTCTGGGCCTATCATTGCAGAATCTATGCTGTGGGTGAAACAACAACCTGATCTGAGAGGAAAAGTTGAAATGGGACTCACACAAGAACAGAGAAAAGGTATCTTAAAAATTCTTAGCATTTTACATGTTAAGTTTCCTAACTTTGATTCTGAATTAATATTGGATAAGTACAATAAACTTTTCAGAATCTGTCTGTAAAAATAATTTATTTATACGCATCATATAATATTTCCTTATCTCTTCAAAATTCTAGATCTGAATTCACACTTAAGCTATGTTCTGAAACCTTTGACAATTAAAAGAGGACTTATGAACACTACAGAAAGTGACGGAATCATTTCGCATTTTAAAGGATTATTTAATTCGCCTACCCAATGGAGCGAATCATATTTATTAGAAAAATCTTGGTCAAACCTAAGTGATGATGATTTTCTCAAAGCAATTGAATCACCTTTTCTATGGACTGCTGAGACATGTTACTCTTTTTTTGTTTATGCAATCAATAGACTGTACTACAAACATATGAAAACAAATATAGAAGCAAAAGAAGAGTTCGATAAAAAAGAGGCCATTCAACATAAGAGAATTTATTTATTTGAAATGGTTAGTAATCTCGCAAAAGAGATGATTTCCAGGGTAGAAAAAACCAATTTTTCACCTGAGCTTGGGAAAAGACTAATTGCTGAAATTGAAGAAATGAGTTTCCGTTTTTCAAAAATCCGTCCAGGGAAATCAGGTAAAGTTGAAGTTTATGTTATCAAAGGAAAGCTATTGAGCTTTGACCTTGAAAAAAAGAAATTCATTCTTAGATGTAAGCTTCTCCAAGACAAGCTCCACGTTGGAATTTTCAGACCTCATTTATAAGTTCAATATTATTTTTATTGATGTAAGATTTTTAAGAGACAAATGTAATTTTCTTTATTATATATGACCGTCTGTTCTGGACCGTTGCGTACAAGGTGGAAAAAATATGTTAAAAGAAAATAAATTCTATTTAATAACTTCTCTATATCTTTTTATTAGCTTAAATGTTTTTGCTAACACCACCGGCAACCATCAATATCATTTTTCTAAACTTGCTTTAGAAAAGTTAAAAATTTGTCAGGAAAAAATGACTAAAATTCAAGGTCGTCAAGATTCACCTTTAAAAACTGATGAAATTCCTTGGATTGCAGATGAATATGCAGATTTGGCGGTTGCTAAAATTGAAAAAGATGGTTCCGCCCGTCCAAAATATAGAACTTATAAGGAAGATCAAAGCATACTGGCAAACAAAACAAGTACTCCATTAGAAGAAGTTCCTCAATTTATAAAAGATCTTTTCCCTGAAGGGATGTACGCCATTGACCATACTCTCATAGATGGTGCAAAGGCCGCGGTTAAAAGTAGAACAATGGGAGAATATATCCTATTTGATTTAGTCATTGAAAGCAAAGGTGAAAAATTTTCTGTTGTTGTTGGCTCAATGCTCTCTTCGATAATGGATAACGATGGCCTCAAAAATACTTTTATCAAAAAGGGGATTAATGCATTTTCCTTCTACTGGAGTGGGGCCGGAACAGTATCTACTGGCCCGCATGTTGGTTATAATACATCAATGCAATTTGAAAAAGATGGAATTCAATTTGCAGGGATGACTTCTAATGCTCATTCAGAGACTTTTTTCAAAAAACATCCAGGTGCTGCAATGCTATTTGTAGATCTTTTTTTAGAAAAATATATTGATCCAGCAATCGATAGGATTAATAAAGACCGACTAAATGCTAATCCTGCTGCCAAACCAGTTTTAAGAGGATCAACTGGACATAGTTATGGTGCTTGGTGGTCACTAATGCTCATGAGATATCAAAACTCACCACAATTTAAAAGTCGACTTGACTTTATTATTTCACTGTCTCCTCCTGCTGAACTTAATCAAAATGCGTCTCCGGTAGAAAAAGTTAAGGAGTATATTTCAATTTGGGCCAACGACGAAGAAACCTTGAAGGCGCTTACTCCGGAGAAACTACGTGTTCAAAAAATGAACAAACAACTCACCGAGTATGAAACTCTTTTTGGTGCGATGACCTTAAATAATAAAACAACATATCTGCAGGCAATACAAATTCTTACTGATATGGTCCTCATGAATGGAGCGATTCCTGATCATAAAGGAAGAGAATATCCCCCTGCGATGCTTGTCATGGGAGCTAAAGACTTTTTAATCCAAGGGGAAGGAAAACGAGAAGATTATATTAAAAATACGTACTCTCTAGAGAATCTTGATGTCATCGAATATAAAGGTCTTCGTGAAACTCTCGATTCCTCATCAATGTTTAAATTTGAAGAAAGACAGCTTCCTCCAGAAATTCAAGTCATCATTGAGCAAGTACAACTTGATGAAATTAGTAGAAAGAGCAAATTAGCTAGAAGTGGTCTTTCTGAAAATGATCTTAGACCTTTTTTAAACTTTGGAACACATGAAAAAGCTAGATTAAAAAGAATCACTGATGCTGGTCTTACTCCAGAAGATTTAAATCATACAAGAACAATACTGGTAGATTTTAAAAATTCAGATAGGAAATATTTTGTGAATTTTTACAAGGGAAAAGTCTCCTATGTTGGAATAAAATCTGAAATTGGCCATATGGTACTTGATCACAAATCTAAAATAGGTATTACCTATGAACAAATTGCCAGCAAAATTGAAAGACAACTTCAAACATATGAGAAAATGTATGATGGTGCATTAAAGTTTATTGAATCGCAAAAAGAAACTTATAGAAATGAAAAACGAGTAAATGTGGATCAAAAGTCTATCATTAAAAGATTCTTTTCTGGACTCACTTTGCTAGATGCAAAAATGTTAAATGAGACAAAAAAACTTATCTCTGAAGCGAAAAACAATGGAATTCGACTAGACCATCCCGCCCGAGAAAAAGAAGAATTCAAAGAGAAGTTTGCTCAGCAAGATATCCTTTATGAAACTTGGTACAATTCTATTCATCCCAACCGAATTGAAGAGTCTATTAAGACATTTATTCTTTCAAATTTAGAAAAAAATGAAGATGGTCTTCCTCTCATTAATGGATCCCCTGAAACTGATCCTGATATTATTTCCGCATACGTACAAAATAAGTATGAAGAAAATGAATATAATATTCAATTTGTAAGAGATTATAACCGTCAGAAACTAATTGACTTTGCCCAAAATGAAACAGGAAGCATAAACGTTCCGGATGAGAAGCTACTCTCAAGAGCGAATTTACATTTTGATGAAAATCTATTCCTCACTTGGTATAAATCTAAGCATGCAACTGTTGACCAACATGAGAATATCATTAAATCTTTTATTACAAAAAATCTTTTGGGCCAAGAAATCAAAGCAAGAAAAGAAAAAGGTGAAATTGTTGATAATAAAAATAAGCAACTTATTAACGAAATTGTTGATCATATCTATGAAAGAGATCAATTAAGCATTGCTTACGTTATAGAACAAAATCAAGATATTCTCATAGCTGATGCAGCAAAAAGAATGAGAATAAAAATATTCAAATCAGCGCCTGTTGAAACTTTTATGCAAATGACTAAGTTTTTTGAAAAGCGACTTGGCATAAATCTCCATGAAACAAATGTAGCTGAAAATCAAAAGGGTGCTCTAGACAAAGTGGTGGCGCTTTGGATGATGGATCATAGTTTTAGAGAATTTGTAAAAAGATATAAATTAACAGTTAGAGGACCTGTATACCCTAGTGGCTCAAATGATATCAATGATACTCTTCTTGAAAAAGTAAAAAAACAAATTGAAAAAGACAAACATGCACAGGAAATTATTGATAAGAAAATTAAAGAAATCAATGCAACTCTGCCAAACAAACGTTCAATAGAAACAAAAATCAATGATATTTTGAAAAAATTTGGAATCGATTCCCTTTCTGAAATGGCCAACATTAGTGGACATTCTATTAAGGAACATTTATTCACTCTCGAAATGGAAATTATTTCAAAGCTCGAATCCCTCTTGAAGAAAATTTCTACAAAAATGGAAAAGAAAAAAGAAGGTCTTTCTCAAACACTTTCTGAACATATTGGTTTTGATGCAAATAATATTCTTATCGATACATTCATCAAATGGGATCCTCAAGCTGAGACATTTGTAAAATTCGACACTGCTAAAATCAAAGAAAAGCAAATTATGCCATTTCTCGATAAAGATGAAAGAAGTCTTTTAAAGCATTTTGTGATTGAAATCCAAAATATTAGAGTCGACCTTCACTCCTCTAATGAAAATCTGCAAAAAAAATACTTTCACGAAGTTGAACTCCTTAGTCAAAAATACCAAGAACTCGTGACAAAAGAGAAGCAAATCTTGGAACTAAAAGAAAGAAAACAAGATATACAAAAAGAAATCGATATAAGTAGGCTTAAAGTTAACAGAGTGTGGATACCTGAAGGCCCTGAAGGTGATGAGGCAAGAGAGTGGCTTGCACTACTTAAAAAAGCAAAAAATGAAAAAGATTCGAACGAACTGACCAAAGAAGAATCTGGAAACTCTGCGGAAGAACAATACGCAATAATTCAGGAAACCTTGGAAACAACTGAAAAAGAACTTAAATCAGTGACTGCAAGGATTAATGCAGAAAAAGAGAAACTTCTCCAACAAAACCCTGATGTATTTATTGAACAAGAGCTTAAAGTAAATGCCGCTGAAATAGAAGTCAAAATTCGAAAAAACGACCAACTTCTCGCTGCTTTTAATGACATATTAAAAAACTTTGAAAGGGCAGAGAAAGAAGGCCGCGAAATTGAAATCAAAGATCTTGAGCCATCTGCTGAAATTGATGAGTCAAATCTTACCTTTAACAATATTCACTACCAGAATTATCTCACGGCTAAACAGGAAGCAAGTGAAGAAATTGATGAACTTTCCAAAAAGCTCTCACCTGTCTTAGCTGATCTTTTTGTAGAACAGGAAAAACTGAAACAAGTTCATGATGCACTCGTTAAAGAAAAAAATGAAATCATGAAAATCCGACTCCTCAAAGAAAAAGAAATTGAATACTACGAAAGAAAAATTGCTGAGAAACACTTAGGAGACATGTGGTCTTACAAAGAATATTCGTTCTATGACATTCTAAACCTTCCAAAAGAAGAAAGAGAAAAAGTGAACCTTAAAGGTTTATCAGGTGACTTCTTAAGTGCATGGAACAAACTTGCTGAAACACAAGAAGCTGCCGAGTCTGTAGATCATTATTAAAAGGATCTTAATATTTAATTTTTAATGCAATGATGTTTGCTGCGAGTATAACCTTCTGAACATATCCAATCATGCCCATCTTCTGTTAGATGGGCGTTTTTAGGCAATTTAATTTTTTTGCAAACATTGCGATATTTACGGTATCCACTCAAACAACTCCATGTGTGATTATCTTCGTTTAAAACCGCATTTTTAGGAATTTGTAATTTTAAACACTTATCTCTTCTTTGAATAAAACCATCTTTACATTCCCAACCTGCTAGGTTCATAGCACACTGACTATTTAGAATAAGCTTTTGGCCATATCTTGTCTTGTTCGGTTCTTTTTCACAGATGGTTTTATTCTCTTTTCCATAACCATTTGGAATCGAAAAAAAGAGAATAAAGAATAAAATCAAATTTATAGGTTTCATACCTTTAGTCTAAACCATAAACTCCTGAAATCGTATTTTTTTTTAAGTACCTGACTTTCTTAGTTTTATTTATTTTTTATTAATATACTCACTTGTTAGTCCGATAGGTGATCTAAGGATTTATAAAATGATAAAAAGAAATTTACTTCTTTATCTACTCTTTGCAGGCCTGATTTCATCGGGACTGATGGCCTACACCCAAAGTGATTGTGATAAATGTGAAGTTTATATAGATAGTCTTGAACATCCAGTGCCTATGACTGGAGTTTGGAAATTCACAACGACTGATATTCCTTTTAATGCTCTTCCTGAAGATGTTCATAAGGATTGGGTCTATATTAAAACTCCAGGAGCTTGGAAAGGAGTAAAAGGCAAGGGTGTAAACTTTAAAGTTGGTTGGTATAAAACTAAATTAAAATTTTCAGAAGATCTGATTGGAACGAGAGTAACTTTTCTAATTGATACTTATATTTCAGACTTTGAATTTTACCTTGATGGCAAAAGTATCTTTAAAAGATCCGAGGGTGAATCTTTCAGATCATATTACTCAATCAGACCAATACCGGTTGAATTTACGGTCACAAGCATTGAACATACAGTCGCCTTTAGAATTGAAACGTACTTAATGCGTGGAGTCTATCAACTTCCTTTTCAAATTCGCGAGAAAAAACCATTTGATTTGACCACATTATTCACTGAACTATGGACAAATGACATTAAAGCATTTGGTTCTACAATTCTTACCATTTTTGGGATTTTCTTTCTTATTGTCTATAAAAGAACAAAACAAGAAATCTATCTCATTACTGGAATCATTGGAGTGGTCTCCTATCCCTACTTTTCAGTACCAACAGATTTTTTCTATAAAATGTTTCATTCATATAATGTCCTTTTGACTCACTACTATGGTTTTATAACGATTTCCTTTTCCACGAACATTTTTGCACAAATGGTAAATGGAAAAATTAATAAAAAATTTGTTACAGTATTAGGTATTTCACAAACTCTTCTTGCTGTTCTGATTACAAGTTTATACTTTATTGATAGTGTTGATCTTTTCCAAATAATGAGAAAACTCGTTTTCATTTCTTGCGGACTTACCTCTGTTCATACTGTTTATAAAAGCTATCAATTCTCAAAAACAAAACAAACAGGTTCAAGAATTTTATTCTACAGTTTTTTGACCTACTTTATGACAACAACACATGATATCTTTTTAGCGACGGACGTTATTGTCTCACGAGCTCTTGCTCCTACTGGAGGACTATTTTACATCGTTTCAATTATTTATTACACAATCTACATCTATTCAGATACCTATAGAAGAAATGATGAATTAGTTGGTGAACTTACAAATATGACTCAAAGTCTTGAACAAGCGGTGCAAGACACAACGGCAGAACTAGAAGAAACAAATAAACTACTCCATCAAACTGGACAAACAGCTGGAATGTACCAACTGGCCAATGGAATTTTGCATGATATCGCCAATGTTTTAACAACCACACTTGCTCTTGCAAAAAGAATCATTTCACTAGTAAATCATGAAGACACTCGGTCTCCTTATAAAGAAAAACTTAGTATTCATACATCTAAGCTTTATAATTCTCTCAAAATAGTAGCTGATATTATCAAATCACAACAAAATTATGCTAAAACTAAAGTTGAAAGTGAGAGAATCCCTGTTGAACAACTTATACAAGATATTATTGATTTAAATTCGACATTTATTTCAAATGAGGCCGTCAAAGTACATCTTGACTTAACTCCCAACTTAAGTCCTTGGTGTCATAAGAATAAGTTGTTTCAGGTTCTACTCAATCTCTTTAAAAACAGTATCGAAGCACTCAAAGAAAACGCTATTGACAACCGTGAGGTATGGATTTCAACATACGAAAGCGGTGATTTTTGTGTTATTAAAATTAAAGATAATGGGATTGGAATTTCAAAAGAAAACCTTGAAAAAATGTTCACACACGGCTTCACTACGAAGAAAACTGGACATGGGTTTGGACTACACGCTTCTTTTAATTCAATTAAAGAAATGGGTGGTGAAATGAAAGTGGAAAGTAATGGAGAGGGAGAAGGTGCAGCTTTTTACCTTCAACTATCTATGGTCGCTAAGAAAAATGAAGAGGCCGCCTAACAAGCGATTCTAAGATCTTCTGGAAATGGAATAAAAAAAGACTGTTCAGTTAAATATGAAATTTTATATTTGAAGGCCAGAAATTCCAACTGTTTGAGAACGGCCATGAAATGAACAATGTTTTTTCTATAGAGTTCAAATTGTTGGATGATGAATCTTTTTTCCCCTGAAGTTAGCACACTCTTAAAAAAACCAAAGATATGATAGAAAGCATTTATTCGATTTTCTCGAGTTACACCTCCTCTTAAAACGTCACTAAAGACAGAGATATATTCTTTCTTCATACTTGTAAATGTTTCTCGAGTAACATCTGCGGCCATATGACCTAAGACACGCATTTTGTGTTGATTATATTGATAGAGTAAGAATTTGTGCTTCTTATGAAATTTCTGTAAATCTTTGTAGGTTAATACTGATTGATTGAACTCATTCAGAGCAAAAACTTGAACGAAGAAATTTTCTACTAATACCTCAGAATGCAATCGCCCATCATCAATGAGAGGTATATCTAAACTTTTCTTTAATAATTTAGCATACACTCCATCCGTTTTACCTAAAAAACGTCCTTCATCATCTGTATACGTTATTCTATCTAATGCACAGCTTGGTGAATTTTTCTTTAAAATTGCTCCGCATATTTGCTCAACAGGAATAGAATCATGAATATTTTTTAATCTCTGTTGCTCTTCCTTGTAATTCCTTCCTTCTTTGTCGACTAAGCACATATCTCCATTTGAAATTCTTAAATGCATTGCAGGTCTTGGTGTGCCTAACCCTATAAACTGTTCTGGGCAGATGGGAACAAACTCGATGAAACGAGAAAATAATTCATTAACAGTACGATTACTGCAGTGTCCTCCATCGTGACGAACTTTCATTCCAAGTAAACAGGAACTTATTAAAATTTTGGGTTTTTCATTCACTCTCATACCTTTGCTAAATAGGCATCTAGGCCTGTAAGATCAGTAAAATGTGTGAAATTTTCAATATTTGTAAATAAACGTCTATTGTAACTTGCATTTCCTCCAAAGATTAGCTTTTGATTGGGCCCAAGTTGGTTTGTAATAGTTGATAAATAATTATCAATAAAACCCTGATCTTTTACATTATCAATTGCTGAAGTTGCTCCTAAAATAATTGTGCTCGCTTTCAAGGATTGAAATGTATCGATCAAAGATTTGGCCGGTAAACCTGGGCCAAGATAATAAAACTTAAGGCCATGATGTTTGCATAACAATGCGGCCATCATAATTCCAAATTCGTGATAGTCCCCTTCTATTCCGGCAATGATTATTTTTTCAGCATGCAAAATATTATTTTTTGAAAAGTTAAACAGATAATGACCTAGATGAAACTTTAATAGAGAAGAGAGTGAATGCTACTGTGATATTGAGAAATTTCCCTTTTCCACTTTGACACCAACTTCATAAAGCAGAGGAGAGACAATCTTTAAGGCCATATCTTTGGGAGATAAGGACATTTTTAATTTTTCAAGTTCATGTCCAATCACATCGAGCTTATAAAATTGTAAGGCCATAAGCAATTTATCTAAGGAGTTATCGGTGTTGATCGTTTGGTTTTCAGGTATAGTGCGATTTGAATTTGCGTAATGCTTATTTACTTGTCCAATCATAGACTCAAGTTCTTCAATTGATAAGTGGGCCATACTTCCTATATTATTGCCAAGAATACTTAGATCACTAAGTAATTTCAATTTCTCAATGTTTTCTTTGGAGTACTTTCTTCGTCCTGTACTTGACCTTAAAGGTACAATAGCACTGTATCTTTTCTCCCATGCTCTAATAGTGTGTACACCAACTCCAGATAATCTTGAGGCCATCTGAATGCTATAGAAATTGTCTTTGTTTTGTTCCATTTTTGAAATATCCTTTTTTTAGAATATTAGCACAGATCTAGACATCACAAATAAGACTATTATGTCTGTCTAACTTATATCTAGCTTTATCGACAAATTTAAAATTGCATTTAGCTCACTCTGTGCAGCATAATAGTCTTAGGAATGGTAATATAATTAAGTATAATTAAACACTTAGAGGTATTTATGAAATTACTAATCACTGGAGCAACTGGAATGGTAGGAAATAGAGTCCTGCAATATCTAAATGGACAGGGCCATGACATAACTATTACAACACGTAGAAAAAATTTAGACGTTTCAAAACTCCCCTGCAAGGTCAATGTTTTAGAATGGACAGACAATTTAGATGCTAAATCACTTGTGGGGATTGAGGGGGTCATCAACCTAATGGGAGAAAACATAGGTGCTAAACGATGGAGTGATAATCAAAAAAAGCTTATTATAAACTCTAGGTTCGATAAGACTAGCGAATTAATTTCAAAACTTAATCTATCAGCAAAAGAAACTCTCAAAGTGTTTGTTAGTGCTAGTGCAATAGGAATTTATCCAAAGGATCAAATATCCCGAGATGAAAATTCAGAGCATGATAAAGATTTTTTGGCCAAGGTTTGTGAACAGTGGGAGTCATCCTTAAATAATTTAGGACAAAATGTTCGAAAAGTTATTTTTCGGATGGGAGTTGTTGTAGGAAATGGAGGAATGTTAAGTAAGTTAAGGCCAATTTTTAAACTTGGACTAGGTGGACCTATAGGTAGTGGAGACACATTAATGAGTTGGATACATGTGGACGATATTGCTAAGCTCTTTGTAGAAGCGATTTCACAAGAGAGTTTTGAAGGATGTTATAATGCAACGGCACCAGAAGTGATTTCAAACAAAGAATTTACCAAATCGCTCGCTCAATCACTCGGAAGACCAGCATTTTTTCCTGTTCCACCCTTTGCCCTTAAGCTGGCCTTTGGTGAGATGTCACACCTAATGTTAGATTCACAAAATATTGTTCCAAAAAGATTAATTGAAAAAAATTATAAGTTTCTCTATCCCAATATTTTAGCAGCGCTTAATTCTCTTTAATAAAGTAGTGCTGACAATCAGGAATGGAAGCGTAGGCCTTTTGTTTTTCATCATTTACATATTTTTCGAAGCTGAAGACTTCATCTTTTTGCAAAGTCATGTCACTCGTAAACTTAGGTGAAATAGAATTAACTTTTTTATATTTTGCCAAACGTGCGGCCAGGGCCCCTCCGACATACGTTGTCCATCTCTTCTTAAAAGCTTCTTCTTTGTCTGTGATCACATTTGTTTCTGTATAGATTTGATCGAGTTCAGGCCTAGTCAATTTTCCTTTAATGGCCAGTTCATGTCCCATTTTCAAATAAGTTTCTCTATTTCTTAAAAGTGCATATCTGGCCAGTTCTTCAGCTTCTAGTCTCATTTTAGCTTTAATAGTATTGAGTAATTTTAAATCATCTTGAGTGAGAGAATTTTCTTTATAGGTTTTTATGGTCATTCCTGTAGGGACAGTTCTATTTCCCCATTCTTTGGATAATCCGTTTATAAGAATTGCTTGTTCTGCGAGAGAGTTGGCCCTTTCCATATCATTGCTTTTTCCGCCAGCATCACTCCAGCCTTGAGTAATAAGTTGTTCACCAACAAACCCTCCTGAGAGTACGGCCATTTCTCTGATAATGTATTCATAATTTAGAGTTGGTCTTTTTATGTCTTTTGAAGAAGCTACACCTGCATAGACAATTAATGCTCCGTTAAATTCCATGACTCCAGGAATTCTTGATATAAATTTGGATTCAAAATAATCTTCTAAATAGACTTTTCTAACGATTTCATGGCCTGCTTCGTGAAATGATGTTTTAACTTGATCTTTCCAAGAAGTAACAGGGTTATCATGATGAAGCTTACCTTCTAAAATCACATGTATTTCTCTACCACTTTCTAGAACTAGTGTAATTTCTTTAAAATTTTGTCGGTTTTTTTCTCCGTTACTATCAGATGAGATTACCTCTCCGACTGAAATAAGTATGTCTGTATTACTTTCAACATCATTTTCAAGTAAGGCCAGACGAATTTTTTCATAAACTTCTCCATTGACATAATCATCAATAGACCTACCTTGTTTATCTGTATCAAATGACTCACTTTCAATAAAGTTCAATAATCTATTGTAGCTTTCAACGTTTTCAAATAATAGATTCCAACCTCTTTTACTTTCACTGGCCTTAAACTTATCCATGAGTAACTTCATTTTAAGATCAGCTATCTGTCTAGCGGCCTTAAAATCTAGAGGCGGATAAAAGAAGGCACCGTTAAGTCTATTAAGAAAAGCAGGCTTAAATTTTTGCTCCAGAGTTGATCGAACAAAATTTGGATTTTCTAAGCTAAATTCGAAGACATCCTGGAAGGCCTTTCTTCTTAGATCATCACTAAGCCAATCAGGTATACCATTATACCATTCTTCACCGGTATTACCGGTGATAATGAATGTAACATTGGCCATGGATCTTGCATTTCCATCAACAAATTCCACCACAGGTTCATCTAGAAAATTATATAGTTCAGTTTGAACTTCTTGAGGAGCATTTGATAATTCATCAAGGACAACTATAAAACGGCCCTGATGTTTGTCAAAGTGTTTCATAAACTCGGAAGGAATCACAAGACCTCTTGGATCTTTATGGCCAGTGATAACTGTTTTGAGATCATCAACTGATTTGATTCTACCCATTTCTAATATAACTAATTTTTTTGAAGATCCATATAGCGATTCTGCTAGAACCTTTGCAGTTTCAGTTTTCCCTGTTCCGGAAAGTCCAAAAAGGCCATAGCTTCTCGCTTTATCCTTTGTGTTAGCGCCACCAACGCGTCCCTCTTCAGCAAGTAAGACCGCTTTGGCAATCTTTTGTGCAATTTTATCTATTCCAAATATTTTTTCTTTTAGTCGATTTTCTAACCCTAGAAGATTTTCAATCTCTTCACTACTTATTGGCATTGGTGGAATATCGTAGAGAGTTGGTTCAATTAGAAGTTGTGCTTTTTTTGTGATAAGCTCATCAGTTTCCAGATTTTTATACTTGTAATTAAAGACAAGTTCCCAAGATTTATCTTCTCTTTGCTCAACATCTATATTTATTTTTAAACCTTCTTGAGCAACTATAATTTTTTTTACGAAGGCCATATTGATTGTTTCTTCAACTAAAATCCCAATCTTATCATCTAGGGGTCTGGCATTTTCTTCGGCATTAAAATTATATTCCTGGATGAATTTAACGAGTTTATTTGTAAAAGTGAATTTCAATCGACTAAATTCAGTATGTGATTCAAAATACTCCATTTGTAATTGATGAAGTTTAAAACGAATGATTTGTTGTAAACTTCCTGGCGAAAGAGGTCTCATGAGAAAAATTCTTGTTGCAGGGATTCGGCTAATTATTTCTTCTGAAGTTCCTTTTGCAGTTTCAGAATCATTATTTCCCAAAGCACTGTTATACTGCATGAGAGTATCTTTTAAGAGCGTTTTATTTTTATAGTTCTGTTCCCAAAGCGACAGACTTTCTTCATATGTGAGTGGTTTTCCAAAGCGCTTTCCACTTATTTCTCTGGCAGTAGTAAGATGAATCCCCTCGTTTGATGCTATATAAATAGTCACTGGAACAGCAATTGTTGTTAGACCGCCGTTTGGATTTTTAATATGTACTCTTCCATATTCTAAAAAATCTTTAATTTCATTTTTTGCGAATTTTGACCAGTCATGAAATTCATTTAAATAAACGACCATCGTTTCTGGTGGAAAATAATCGTCTAAACACTCACCTTTAAATTTATCATTCAATTCGACTTTATAGATAATTTCTCCGTTTGGTTTTTTCATTTCAACTTTTTTATACTTACCACCAGAATGTTTAATGAGTCTGTCGAAGAATTCTGGAAAATTATCAGAGTTTACATATCCTGGAGGTGAACCGAACAATTGGGCCAAATCAGATTTTGTTTGAAGTCTAGGTGTTTCAAAAAAATGTTCTTCATAAGCATCCATTCGATCATGAATAAAATTAACATGTGCTTTTGCAGCTGTGTCCTTACCATTTCCCGGAGCTCCTATGAGATAAGAAATCACAGGTTTCTTACGAGACATATAGCCCTTGGCCCTATTTTTAACTTCAATTTTTACTATATTATTCACAAGCTCTGGCTGCCCAATAATCCATTTACTCAATTTATCTTTTGCTTCTTTTGCATAGTCTTGAATGGTCATCGCATACATACGATTTGCGTCTGACCCAATTGAAGGTTTTGATCTTGCTAAAAGCTCAACTTTCTTCATATGTTGTCGATCAAGTTTTGGAATTCTATTTGGAGGCGAGTTTTTTAAAAGGGGGATTTCAGAACTGGTGTCATTAATTTCAAGAAAACTTCTCTCAAATGCGTCTGACAATCTTTTATACTCAGGTGAAGTACTGCTGAACTGACTTAAAATTTCAGTTTGTAGTGAATAAAAATGACTCTCGGCGTCTCTATTAAGAGATTTTCCAAGTACAATAATTGTTTGATACATGAGTTCAATGTTTTGTCTTTTTTTGTCTTTCTCATCAGCATGAAGAAATAATAAAAGCTCTGCTTCTTCTGAAATTTCTAAATAGCGTTTCCCCTCAATTATTTTTAAAAATTCTAATTGAAGATCTTGATCGACATTGTAATTTAAAATTTTTCGTAATCTTTCTACATCTTCAAAGTCTGCAAATGCATTTGAAAACAATAGTCCAGTGATTATAAATCCTACAATAAAACGAATGATGGACATCTATTCTCCTAAGTGACACCTGCTTATCCGTAAGCAGGTTTCTGAGCTTATTGCTATGATTTTATGTCATAATCTTACAGTTCAAGTCAGTTTAATTAGGCTTACAAATTCTTACATAACTTTTATTTATGAATTTTTTCAATATTTAGATAACATTTCCTTACTTTTTCACTCTGGTATTTTTTGCGATTACCTTTACACGTCAGCACTTCTTATCAACAACTCTGTACCTTCCGAAAGGCGATAAATCACACAAAGGAGATTCTATGAAAGCTATCTTTCTAATGGTGTTTATTGTCTTCTCGATAATATACGCAAACCAAAGTTCATATAAAATTGTGCAGTCTAGGGGTGAGTTTCGTTGGCCTTATGGTGAAGGTAAGGCCTACACATTAAAATTGGGACCACCGTTTTTTGGAGTGAACAACCTGGCCGAGCAAGATTTCAAAATAGAACAAAAAAGCAATGTTTTAAAGGTATTTAATGATCGATTTTCTTATTCAGCAAAAATCAAAGATATGCCTATTAATGAAGAAACTCATATTAGTTGGAAGAATTTAAATCTCGATGAGGAAAACTTAAAACTTGCTTTAGGACATTTTAGTTTTGAAACAAAAAATTCACAGGCATGGATTTACGGTGTTAATTTGAATTGTCGGAAATCAACAACCTTTTTCTCTAGAGAGATCAATCAAATCATTAGTGATTGTCTAAGTTTTGCAGATATTTCAGTTGATGGAATAAGAAAATTATCATACGGGCCTACTGATGGCCTTGAATCAATTTTGAATGCCGTATTGTCTGAACATTTTTCAAACAATCAGGAAGGTGAAACAAAAATTACAGACATGAGTGGCAGAGTGAGAGGAAATCAATTTGATATGTATATGACTACACATTTAGACATGAGTGTCAAAATTAATATCAAGGGACAAATCACCCAGGACTTAGACAAAAATGAAATAATTGTAAATATTAAAAAGGCCAAGGCCGGTTTTTTTAATATTCGCGATAAACTTTTTAGAGAATTTGCAAAAATTCAAAATAACCGTATAATCGTCAGGAGTCCATATATCTATATAAAACTAGGAGAATAAGATGGTTAAAACTTTTTTGATGGCCACACTAATGATTTCAACACTTGCCTTTAATTCATGTTCACATTATGGAAGAAAACACTGCGGATGCAAAGAGCAATGTTCTATGGATAAAAAACAATGCAAAATGAAAGACAAATCAAAATGTGGAGGCGGTGCCGGCGAACACCATGGCCAAGAAGAAGATAAAAAACCAGAATAAACATTATGGCCCTCTCTCAAATTGAGATTGGGCCCATCTATTTTTTGTAAAATCGTGTTAAATAATTTCGAATAATTTCTTGCTCTATTCTCCCCTTAGTTCTGGCCGGTACCGAGATTCTGATCATAAGGCTTACTTTATCCCCATCTAAGGGTCTTAAATGCACACGAGGTGTGAGTTGAGGAACTTCTAAATGTCTCTTGCTTAAATATGATTCAATAGTCCGGGATGCTTTGGGGTAATATTCTTGAGTTGCCTTTATGGCCTCTTCCACTAAAATTTTCTCGGCCTCATGCCATTCATCTTTTAAAGAGACTGTGACTTCGAAAATGTGTAAAACATAGTTTTGCAAAAATGATTCATTTATAATTTCTTTATTCAAGAAAATACTATTGGGTAAAGTGATAGATCTCCCAGTATATTGATGGGATTTATCTCCTGGGCCAATTTCTAAAATTTTGGTGGAAAGAAGTCCTCTATTAATCACATCACCTCTTATCCCATCAATTTCAATTCTGTCTCCCAAGGAGAAAGGGTCTTGTGAAGCCTTGTAAATTGTCCCTGTAAAGCATTGAATGAGTTCTTTAGTTGCTATGACAAATGCAGCGGCCACGGCGATGATCGACAAGGCCACAGTTCTAAGCTCCTCGGCCCATATTAAAATTGTTCCAACGAGCATGCAAATAGTAATAAATGTTTGAATATTGACATCCAAACGACGTTTTTGATTTGTATTAAGTGATTTAGAATTTTTAGAATACTCGAATAGAAAATGTCTTAAAAAAAACAGGGCAATAACTAAAATGATATTGATCATTGTTTGCCTGACCATAAGATGTTCTTTAAACCATTCTAATAGTTGATCCATAAAAAAACCCCTAATGCTACCAGTCTTTACTTACGTGTATCTTGCGTATTATCCTTCGTCTATGAAAAAAAATATAACAAAAAAACAAAAAGAAGTTTACGATTTCATCAAGAATTATATCCGTGATTATCAAATTTCGCCTAGTCAAAAAGAAATAAAAGATCATTTTAAATTAAAGTCATTTGGATCTGTTCAGAAATATATAAAATATTTATCAGCTGCTGGTTATCTACAAAGCAATTGGAATGAGAAACGTGGTCTTAAACTTGGACCTGAATCAAAGGACTCATCAAAGATTCCACTCTTGGGGCATGTTGCAGCTGGAGATCCTATTTTGGCAATGGAAAATCCTTATGAAACTATTGAAGTTCCAAAATATATGATTTCAAAACAAAAAGACAATTGTTTTGCACTTTCTGTAAAAGGTCTTTCTATGATTGACGAAGGTATCTTAGAAGGAGATGTCATCGTTTGTCGTCAAACACAAAATGTAAAAGATGGCCAAATCATTGTAGCTGTTCTCGAAGGTGAGGCCACTGTTAAAACATATTTTAAAAAAGCAAAACATATTGAACTTAGGCCTGCTAACAAAACGATGAAACCCATTCTTGTACATTCTGGAGATTTCACAATTGCAGGTGTTGTTATCGGTCTTATAAGGGACTATGGACACTGAAAAAATTCGCAAGATTATCCATGTTGACATGGATTGTTTTTATGCTGCTGTTGAAATGAGAGATAATCCCCAACTCCAGGGACTACCTGTTGCAATTGGAAGTAATGCTGATCGTAGAGGTGTATTATGTACTGCCAACTATGAGGCCAGAAAATATGGAGTAAGAGCAGCAATGCCTTCATCAAAAGCTCAAAAACTCTGTCCGCACCTTATTTTTATTCCCCCAAACTTTCAAAAATATAAGCAAGTATGCAACACAATTAGAAATATCTTTCACGAGTACACTGATATTGTTGAACCCCTATCTCTTGATGAGGCCTACCTAGATGTTAGCGATGTTTTAATATTTAATAATTCAGCTACTTTAATGGCCAAAGAAATCAAAGAAAAAATATTAGAAAGAACAAAACTAACAGCATCAGCAGGAGTTGCTCCAAATAAATTTCTTGCAAAAATCGCCAGTGATTGGAAAAAACCCAATGGATTATTCGTCATAACTCCTGATATGGTTGAAGATTTTATTATCAATTTACCAGTTTCAAAAATAAATGGAGTTGGAAAAGTTACGACAAAAAAACTCAATGCATTGGGTATTCGAACTTGTGGTGATATTCAAAAAATGCCTTATGCACTCTTGGCCATGCATTTTGGAAAGTGGGGCCAGAGGCTATATGAGCTTTCATTTGGAAAAGACTTCACAAAAGTTGAAAGTGAGCGTGAAAGAAAATCTTTATCAGTAGAACATACTTTCAAAGAAGATATTGATATTGAGATGATTTTGACTCAGAACCATTTCGATGAAATCTTTGATGAATTCAAATCAAGATTGGAAAAAGAAGAAAAATTCTCTAAGCAGGAATCTTGTCCTCGAAAACTCTTTGTTAAACTAAAATTTTTTGATTTTAAATCTCTTAGTGTGGAACAGACTTATGATTATTTGAGATTTGAAATATTTCAAGATGATCAACAGATAAAATCTCTTTTCCAAGAACTGATAAAGTCCGCCCAAAATCGTAGAAATGCTCCTATAAGACTCTTCGGACTTGGAGTTAGATTTCCGACAAACCCACAAAAGGCATCTAGTTTGCCACAATTAACACTTGAACTTTAGTATGTTGGAAATTAAATCTTCTCAATTTACCCTCCAAGAAAATGATCTCTTTAAACTAAGCTCCTATCTACATGTTTACAAGAAATCAAACTTTTTTCTTATCACCATTGATAAAAATGAACCACTGTCCATTATACTTCTCTTTTCGCTTTTATCCCAAAACAAAACCATTTTACCAATTAGTTTTAAGTCCACACCGTTTGATATAAATATAATTGAAAAAGACTTCCCCTTTGAACATTTTATCGACCTGAGGGATTCAAATTATAAAAATAAGCTTAATCAAGAACTTATCGATTCTCATTATTATAAACTCGATCAATGTGATTTTTCCTTAGTTGTTAGAACCTCTGGCTCTACTGGCACAGCGAAATGCATACAAATAGATCAAGAACAAATTTTTTCATCTGCAAAATTAATAAACTCTATCCTCAACCCTTCAAACTTCAATTTGTCTTGGGATCTTACTCTTCCACTCAATCATATTGGGGGACTAATGGTACTGTTCAGGCAGTATCTCATGCGAAATAGAGTCAATATTATCGATCAGCAAATTGTGGCTAAAAGTGGGCATGGAATTGTATCTCTAGTACCTGGACAAATATTAAAGCATTTAAAATCGTCGCAAGGAATAAATTATCTCAAAACTTATTCTGAAGTTATCATCGGTGGAGGTCCCCTCAAAGATGAAATCATTCGGAAACTCATTGAACTAAACATTTCTTTCCGTTTGAGTTATGGGATGACTGAGACATGTTCAATGATAGCTCTTAGTGAAAGTGGTCAAAAGGATTTAAAATTATTTCAGGGAGTTGATGCTACAACAGACCACCAATCGGTTCTCTCAATAGACTCCCCTACTCTTGCTCGAGGTATTTGGAAAAATAGAAAGCTAGTGTTTTTAGGAACACCTTTTAAAACTTCAGATCAAGTAACTCTCAATCATAGGAATTTAAATATCCTAGGTCGTATAGATAACGTTTTTATCAGAAATGGTGAAAATATCTCTCCGCTTGAAGTGTCAAATGCAATATTAACACTCCCACAGATCTTTGAATGCCAAGTCATTCCATTTGAAGACGATGAAAAAGGAAACTTAAATATAGCATGGGTAAATAACAACGCTACGACTTCTGAAGATCTGAAAAAATTACTTGTAAATATTCTACCTGTATATAAAATTCCTGATTTTATATTCTATTTTCCTGATATAAAAGAAGAGCAATTAAAATATTCACTTACTGAACTTCAATCTATGACAGGCATTCTCCTAGGTAGGACAACGTGAAAAACTTACTACTCTTACACGGTTTTATGGGTTTCCCTGAAGATTTCAACTATCTGAAAAATAAATTATCAAAATATTATGATAATATTATTACGCCTGCATTTCCAGGCCATTCAAAAAAAATAGTTGCCTGGAAAGATTATCAACTTTTTATTGAAGACTTCTATCATACCTATATTTCACAAGAGACGAAGTTAGATTGTCTTGGCTATTCAATGGGAGGAAGAGTTCTTTTATCTCTACTTGATAAAGACCAGTTTTCAAAAAAAATAATCAACAATGTGGCGCTTGTTAGTACTTCCTTTGGACTGCAAACCAAAAAAGAGCGCCAAGAACGTTTTGAAAAAGACTCAAAACTTTTTAATAACATTATTGAATTTAGAGATTTTGAATTGTTTTTGAAAAAATGGGCAAAACTGCCAATTTTTAAAGGACTGACAAAGTCTGAGCATTTTGACGATTGGATTGCTTCTCGTATGCTAAATGATCCTTATGAGTTAAAGTTTGCAGTTAATCTTTTGAGTGTGTCTCATATGAATTTTTATCAAAACAATATCCCTATTCCTCGTAACAAGATCATATATATTTGCGGAGAAATGGATAAAAAATATTGTGAACTCTCAAAAAATATTAATATTTCAAGTTTCATTGTTCCGGGATGTTCACACAATGTCATTTTTCAAAATCCAAAAGAAGTTGTGAAGATATTGATTCGAGAATTTAATTTAAAAAAGCTTTAAAGTATCGTGAGCAATAAATATAAAGAGCTCAATTGTGATCAGCCAAATGATAATCCACTCGAGCCTTGAAGAATGTCTGTGATTCAACTCTTCAGAAAGCATGCTTAGAAGCTCTCCAATCACCTCTAATTTTTTATTCAAGACACTTACTCGAGGTTCTATTTCTAAATAATCCTCCAGCCGATCATAATAGTGTTCATATTCAGGGTTTTCCCAAAAAAATTCTGGACGGTCAAGAAGATCAAATTTCAAGTTAATAGAGGAATGGAGTAAGTAAAGTTCCCCTCTTAATTTATTGATCATTCTTTTAGATTTTGAAATTCTACCTCTTTTCGCTAGCCCTTGAGGAATTTCACTTGTTGAATCTATCGTGTTAAGAATCAAACCTTCTAATTGAGATAGTTTAAGTGATTGTCCTATAACATAAGAGAGTGCTTGTTTGATTTCGAAAGTATTTTTATCTAAATAGATATGATCTTTAGTTACTGCGAACGAATCATTTCCAAATGCATAAGAAAAATCATCTTTATTTCTTGATTCGGGTGGAGTCCATTTTGTTGAATATTCTTCAAATAATTCATAGTTAAATTTTTCGATAGAGTCATCTTCTCCCCAAAGAACAATGACTCCATATTTAAATACGAAAATATCCATATTTAAATCTTTATAATACAATCCATCTCTAATGAACTTGGTTTGTTTACTTTTTAAAACTTCGTTTTGAATATCTGTTAAGCTAAAAGAATCACATAAAGAAACGCCACGACTTAACATTGAATTTCCTTAAATTCTAAGTAAGTTTATTAGTTATTAAATTATACACAAGTCATATTCAAAAAATAGAGAAAATATTAATAATTTTAATTCACAAGTAGACTTGAGTAGAATGCCAAAATATTTTCACAAAGAAAAAGCTATTTTCTCAACTATTATATAGAGTGTTTTTTAAATTTGGAAATTTTATTAATCTATCTTATAGATTGGAAGTTGTAAACACTAACTGTTTGGCCATCTTTGTAAGTTCTAGTTCTTTTGTTGGCGATTTATATATAAATTCGTTTTTTTTAAACATTATGCTATAGCAAGCTGATGACAAAAACGATTCTACTATTCATTCTTTTTTCTTTTAGACTCCCAAGTATATTTGCAAACATTGGATGTGAGATATATTTTTCACAACTTAGTAAATTGGCCAATCATGATTCGATTTTCGAAATGAGAAAAACTCTCAAAAGTAAAATCAAACCTTTCAATAAATATGGAAATATAATCCACAGAATTTATGGGCGAAGAAAAATTAATGATTGGGATAATTCCGGAACAATCTCTGCTTATATTGAATTTCCGATCAATCTCATTACATTTCTTCATCCTATACCAAATCCATTGAATATTAAATCTTCCTGGAAAAATGTTGATCATATAAAGCAAAGTATACAAAAAAAAGGATTTGATCTTGATCAAACCATAGTCATTAAGCTCCTTCCAAATGGAACATTTTTATGTGTATCTGGACATCACCGAATTAGAGCGATGTATGAAATGGGTGAAACTACAGTTCCTGTTACTCTTGAATCATATCATCATTCTGAATCCATTGAAAAAGAAACTTTAGAGTATTTGATTTATTATCATGCCAAACAACTACCACATTTTGATGGTAGCTTTGAAAGTTTTATCGAACGAGGCAATACTTTTCCGAATTGATTGATTCGTATCCTAACGAACCCAGACAATGTTTAAGTTTCCCAATCTACTCAAAAATTCAAAATGATAGACATTAACAGTCACTATTATATGTAGATTTAACCTTTCAAGATTTTTAAAGCGCCAATATCTATTATCACCTTTAAATGGAGTTTTGATCTTTAATTTTTGGAGGTAAGCACTCTAATCTAAAGGACTTATTGAACTCTTTTCGAGAATAACTTGACTTTATATTTACTCCATTTCATTTCGAGCTTAGAGTATAGACTAGTGGTGTGATACGAATATATTGAACGTTTCTATGAACAAGTAGTACAACTCATCATGCTTGAATAAGTATGAATTAGGATGGGTATATGAAACGTTTAATTAAAAACGGTGTGATCATTCTTCTTATTTTTGTTACAAGTTGTGGTAAAGATACACAATTTTTTAAGAAAGACGAAAGCTTCTTCAATAAGGTCGTAGATAAAAATCAAGATGTTAATGACAGCGACCACTATGAAGAAAACCCAGACGATCCCACTAAAAATTATATCACCGAAACCTTTTATCAAACTTCAACCCGAGAAGATGTCAAGATTGATATTGTTTGGGTCATCGATAATTCACTTTCCATGTACGATGAACAAGAAGCTCTTGCCAATAATTTTGATAGCTTTATTAATGGATTTATTCAAAAGCATTTTGATTTCAAGATGGCAATCACAACTATTGACCCTAGGCCATCAGACAGGAACTTCTATAGTAACCTCATCTTTATGTTAGCAAAAGATCAAACACAATATGATTTGTTCATGGATGAATATGATCAGACACCTCAAAATTCATTAGATGGAGGGATGCTCAATCCTATTGGCACTTTAACATCTCAACAAGCTGCAACTGACATGAACAGTTTCTTAAACGATTTTGATAGATATATTCTCACAGATCTTTACAATTTTAGAATTTATGAATCGGGTTTATACGTAATGAAAAGGTTTGCCCAAAGAAATTCTAGTTTTTTTAGAGATGATGCATATACAATATTTATAGTTATCTCAGATGAGGAAGATCAAAGTCATATTATTGCTCCTTACTATGACAATTATTTTTACACTGAGGTTTCTGAATACGTAAATTTTCTAAAAAATAGAAAGAGTAATCCTTCACTGACAAAAATATTTTCCATTGTTAAAAAAAATTCGCCTCTGTATAATGACGAAACATATGGTGACAGGTATATTGAAGCATCTAGACTTACAAATGGGATTTCAAGAGATATAGATCTACCCTTTTCTGAAATATTATCAGATTTCTCTGATAGTATTGTACATTTAGCTGATAATTTTTTACTCACTCAAACGCCAATCGACGGACAGATTCAAGTCAAAGTTAATTCTGAAGTCATTGCAAACTCTGAGTATACATTCACTTTGAGTGAAAAGAAGTTGATATTTGATAAAGACTTTTTACCAACTGATGGGAGTAAAATAGAGGTTACTTACCTAATAAGTAACTAAATATACTCATGGGAAATATATTCCTTTTGTTTTGTTTAAGTAAAGACGACATTTGGTCATGTCGATGAACGTATTAAGGGGCCATTATGACAATTTTTAAATCCTTTTTGAATTTTTTTACAATATTCACCCTTTTGTTTTCTCATGTTGTTTATTCAACAGAAACAACAACAACTGAAAATTCCACAGATTCGACAACAGATACGACGTCAACCGATAACGAAGAAAAAGGATCAAAAATTTCACTCGGACATTCAAGTGGTAGCGTAGGTGAAACAAATAAAAAGGCAGACAAACATATGCTTTGGTCTACAATGTCTCTACTTGCGGTTGGAATTTTTAGTGGAACAGCACTGGCCACGTGTACATCAAGTAGTTCAAAACTTTTTATGATAGGGGGGGCCTTTTATTTGGCCCAAGAACTGTTTAATTGGGGAAATTATGATGAAGGTTCAAAAAGATCATTAGATTTTTATTTATCAAAAAATAAGGATGATGGTCAAAGAGACTCTATCGCTGAAGCTCTCAATCAAACCAGAAAGGCCAGAGAGGCCACTGAAGATAAACAAGATGCTATTAGACTTTCAGAAACGATCTATGGAATCGCAGCAGGAATTGCGATAGCTGAATATTTTGATGTGCACAAATTTGGTATAGATCCAGAATGTGGAAAAGCTACAACAAGTTATAACCCCTCTATTCCATTTTTTGATTATGGCCAGTATGCTTTGGGTAAAAATATTTTTGAAATTGTTGAAAAAGAAAGATTAAATCAAAATGAAGTTCAGAATATGACTTTAACAGAATACGATTATCACAAAAAAATAGAAGAAAATTATAAACTGGCAATTGGGCATGACTTAAGTTCCATGCTTTCGATAATTTCAGAAGCACATGCCAGTATGGAAGATAAATTTGGTGAAATGCTTGGCGCTGGAATAGGTCTATTGGGTGGATATCTTTTAGCTGAAAAATATAAGTGGACATTACTTCAACATCCTCTAAGAAGAGCGGTAACTTTTGGAGGAAGTGCCCTACTGGCCGAGTTAACTGCGGGTTCTCTTGACGGTGTTATTAGCGAATATCAAAAACGAGAAAAAGATTATCAAGATTTACTCGATCTGTATGACAATACAACTGATTCGTTGAAACTCAACAATCTTACTCCTGATTCAAATACACTTAAAATTCAGCGCTCCAAGGCCCCAAAACTCACTCTTAAAACCAGTATAAATATTGATCCAAGTCGAGCTCCTTCAGAATGTTTACATGGATCTGTGAGCAATTTTGATATTCAATCTTGCAAAACCTCAAATCCAGTTAATCCAACTCCTCCAAAATTTAATATTACTGGAGTTGATATACCCACAGATTTTCAAAATGCCGCAACGACAGCAAATGAGCTTGTCAACGCAACTCTTAAAGGTGACATTGCAGGACTTAACGCAAAAGGTTCAAATTTATTAGCTATGAGAGATATCATTGATGAATTTAAAAAAGAAGGTGAAGACAAAGTTAACAAGGATAAAATTTTAAAAGGACTAGATCCAATAGACTTTCGTCAAGGTGAACAAGATTTTATAAAAGAGCTTGAAAATGATGTAAAATCTGCTTACAACCGAATGAACCCAAGTCAACAGGCCCAAATGCAGGCCTTAGCAACCAGAGGTTTTCCGGTAAATGTAGAAAAAACAGATAAAAAAAGTGCAATCGATACCGCAGAAGTCTCCCCTGAAATATCCAAAGGAATGGATCCAAAAAGTGAAAAGAAAAAATTCAATTTTGATTTTAAAGATGGAAAGAAGAAAATTTCAGATTTTACCTCGAAGAATGTAGACTCAGCTCAGGCATTCAAAGGTTACAAACTGAATAAGGCCGAAGTGAATAAATCTGCTAATGAAGATATTTTTAAAATCATCACTTTTAGATACTTCAAATCGGCCTATCCAGTTTTTTTCAACGAAAATAAGAGTAAAAAGTAAAAAGAATTGACTAGGAGGATCTCTAAACTTTTTATTTCTTTTTGAGTTTTTTTAGGACTATAAAAGCTGCAACAGCACCTACTATAGCTAAAATCATTGTTTCATTTTCACCCAGACCAAAAATACCAGGGCCTTTATTTGGATCACGTTGTACTGCAACTTGTTCACCATCCGGAATAATGGTCGTATCATTTGCATTAAATTTTTTACCTTCACCTTCGACTGCAATAGGTTTCCAATTTTGCGACTTGGTTTGTCTAAACACTCTTAAGCTTTGTACAAGAGCATCTATAATTGCCTTATAGGCCTCATAGTGATCTTTTGATACTGAAAATGTAAAAGCAACACCAAGATCTTCTTTTACAGTTGCTAAGTAACGTGTATAAAAGCCAGGAACTTCAGAGGCCAGATGGAGTGAATCAATCCAATTATGCCCATTAATTTCTTTCATTTTAGCATATTTATAGTCAGACTTTACTTCTTTTCCACCTGGAAGCTTAAATGTTTTAGGTTGTTTTAAATATGCCTCATAATCTTGAAGATTGTCTTGTTTGCCTCTAAGTTTTGCGGCCAGTACAATGATGGCCTCTTTCTGTCTATCTTTGTTTACACTTTGGCAAACATACTCTCCACCCTCTAAAGAACATTCCCAACCTGGAGGTAATTCAAACTGACAATATTGATTTGAGAAAAGAGCAGCGTGAGAAATATTCTGATACACAGCAAATAAAAAAAGAAAAATAATAAAGTTCTTCATATGACGGGCCATTATAAAAACATCCTTGTTTTAATATTTATTTGCGTTAACTCTATGATATCGAAAGTAAAAAATGTTACAAGATTTTTTTAAGTGCTTTAAATAATTCTTTCTAATTTCTATTTGTAAATTCTGGCAGTCATACCTTTTTTAATTAATGTTTTTCGGTATTTTCTTATAACCTTAATAATTGACCAATTTGCTGAAGTTTCAAGGATGACTCCAGTTGCAAGGAGAATATTTCCGCCAAAATAGTCAGTCAAATATATATCGGCCTTCATTCCTTTTGATACATCTTGTCCGACACCTTGATCAATTTTTACAAATTTTTGTGAACTTGTAACTTTAAGAATTGTCCCTTCTGTATCGTATTCTTTGAATTTTGCTTCACGTCCTTTACTTAATTTTGCCCTATCTGATTTTGAATAATATGTAATGGCGCCAAATCCACCTATTCCAGCATCTGTTGAAGTTCCCGAAATGAC
Source organism: Halobacteriovoraceae bacterium (assembly GCA_020635115.1). Taxonomy (NCBI): domain Bacteria; kingdom Pseudomonadati; phylum Bdellovibrionota; class Bacteriovoracia; order Bacteriovoracales; family Halobacteriovoraceae; species Halobacteriovoraceae bacterium. The sequence goes on from JACKAK010000003.1 coordinate 244,924, forward strand.
TTTGAAAGCATTTGCTTCAAACCTCCACTGATTACCTAGTTTGAGATTGAAACCGATATAGGGTCTCATGCGAGATCTATTAATAGATTGATTGAAAAAGCGAGAAGGTTCAGACCCTAAGGGAGTTTTTATAATGTCTACATCTTCTTGATTCATCGAATATATACCGTCCATCCCTACTTTTCCTGCGAATGAAGTTCCTAAAAAAGCGATTTCACCTTTATAGAGGACTTCTGCAGACAATCCATCTGGAGGTAAATTGTATGCACCATCAACATAAATATTGATTGCATTGCCTAGATAATAAGTGACGGCCCCTCCAAAAGTAAGTTCGTTACCTTCATTTCCTAAAGAAATTGCTTCTCCATTAGCGATCAGAGTTAAATCGGTTTCGTTCGTAAAAAGCGATTTTCTGAATTTTGTGTAGAGAGAACCTTCAAATTTTTTGGTAGGAATCATAGCAACTTTAAGACCTAACATAGCTGATTCAATATTAGCATTTGTCACTTGGTTGGCCTCAGTATCAGAAATAATATATCTTCCTCTTATTCCTGTGAACATTTCAATATATTTATTAACTCCATAATGGATATTGGCCTCTCCATCAAATTTTTTATAGCCTTGTTCATCATTGAATTCAACTTCAGTTCCATCGGTATCATACACACCACTGGAGAGGTGGAAATCCCCCAATAAATCGAGTTTGAAAACACTTTCTCCAATATGTCCACTTTGTGGATTGTAGAGAACCCTATCTTTCATGGCCAGAATGTTTGAGGAATACATTACAAATATGAAAACACATATTTTAAGCATTAAAAAAATCCTTTTTTTATTCGATTATAACCTCAGGTAATGAAAGTTCAAAATGTTCCAATGAATTTTTTGAATTTTTTGGAAAAATAAAGAGTCTTCTTCTAAGTGGCCAGTGTCCAGGTATTTTTTCAAATAAATCAATTTCTCTGATCATAAGTCGCATCGGAAATTGAAAGTGTTCTTTGGCCTCTTGTAGGGCCTCTTCAAGGTGATGAGGATTATTAAATCGTCCTAAGGGTAGAACTACATTTTTTTCAAGTTGATCAAATTCTTTTCCATGTTTTTTCTTACTAAATCTTCCTTTAAAAGAATTAATATTGTCCCAAATGGACTCCATGCAATGAAAAATATTATCCGGGATTTCAGGGCGAAGAAATAACATCCCATTTTGACCTTGAAAAAAGTCTAACCCCTTAAAAACGATCTCACTATTTGTATTGATATTATGTAATTGAACTTCGAGATCTTCTTCAACGTGATCGATAAACATTTCAACATCTTGATAAGGTATTTTAAAAGGTGGCAAGAGTGTCATTTGCAAAATAGTTGAGTGATTTGTTTTAGAATCGAAGCATTTACGAAAACGATCAATTTTCTTAAATTGAAATTGGTTTTGATGAAAAGTAAGACCGATAAAAAAATCCATTTTTACTCCGGTCAGGAAGTCTGTCTTTATTTTGAGCGTACAACTCAACTTTATTGTGATTTCTTTTGAAATAAAAGTCAAACGGTAATTTAGGCCACTAAATTTTTTACTTCTGGATTTGGAAGAATTATAAGCGAGTGCCAACAAGAGTCTTCAATAAAAAATTTAAATTCTCCTCCGAGTTCTTGGCAAAGTTCGTGAACAGATTCTAGTCCTAGACCGGTAGAATACTTAACACCCTCTCCTGAAATTTTTTGAATTGTTTGCTGAAGTTTTAAATCTAGATTTTTATTTTGGCCGGCCAGATCAGTGATATTGTTTTTGATTGTGATTCTTAGTACATCATCACGATAATCAAATTTCATTTCTACTTGTTTTGAGCCTTGTTCTGCTATATTTTTGAGTAAATTAGTAAGAATCCTATAAAAATAGGGAAAATAGACTTTGTATTGGTTTCTTTCTAAGATTGGAACAGAATCACTGATATGTCCTTCAAAAATAAACTTAGTTTGTATTTGATGAGGTGGTAAAAAGTTTGCAACAAGATTAAAGAGTGTTTTCTTAGCAAATTCAAATGTAACGTACTCATAAAGACCAATTAAATTTTTGTGAGAATATTGGAAATGATCTCTCACAAGAGATTCAAGCATTTTGATTTCATTATAGACACTTTCGCTCTCATTTGTATCAAGGCCCATTCTCATAGAAATTCTATTTTGTAAAAAAAGACCCATTGAATGAGTATGATTAATGAGATCATGGAAAAAAAGTCTCTCTCTGTGAGAACTCATAGTTCTTAATGTGCCTTTACCTCTTAGAACTTTAGAAAGATGTCGCAAAGTTTGTGCTTCTATGCAAGCACCCCCAAGATAAGTTGTACCAAATGCCCAAATGATAATACATACTATAGTGATAACAGAATATGGTTCAAAAATAATTGTTCTATTAAGTGAGTAGAATGTCGCAAAAATTAAAAGCACTATACCCATATAATAATGAGATTTTTCATGGAACCAGCTCCAAAAGCTACCCAGGGTGTTTTGTAAGAGTTGTGGGAGAAATATAGAAGGCAAAAGGCCTAAGAGAATATATGTTGTATCCTTAAATTGAAAAAAAAGTCCAAAATAACAAATTGTTTGTCCGAGGGCCAGAATCGTCGTACCACGCGTACCTCTTAGAAGAAAAGACTGTCCAAAATAGTGATGGAAAAAAAAGAAGTTAAGTCCTAGAAGTGAAGTCGTATAAAATTGCTCATGATATTCGTAGTTATTTATGATAAAAAAGCTAGTCCAAAGTAATGCACTAGAAGCGAGTGAAAAAAGAAAATAGACGTCTACAAAAGTATAGCGCTTAAAAAAATTCATGGGGCCCCAATACGAGACCCCCTGATTTTTTATTTTATGACATTGAAATTGTCATTTGAACCAAGTGTCTCTTCAATTCTTAGTAGCTGATTATATTTTTCAATTCGGTCAGATCTACTGGCCGAACCTGTTTTAATATGACCTGCACCACAAGCAACGGCCAAATCGGCAATGAAGCTATCGCCGGTTTCTCCAGAGCGGTGACTAATGATGGTCTTATAATTATTTTTATAAGCAAGCTCCAAAGTTTCAAAGGTTTCGGTGAGAGTTCCAATCTGGTTTACCTTGATTAGAATTGCATTGGCCTGTCCCTTTTCAATTCCTTCTTTGAAGATTTTTTTATTTGTTACAAATAGATCATCTCCAACAAGTAAGACCTTATCACCGATGGCCTTTGTCATTTTTACCCAGCCTTCAAAGTCTGCTTCAGCAAGTCCATCTTCAATTGAGTAGATCGGATATTTAGAAATAAAGTTTGAGTAATATTCGATCATTTCATCAGTAGTTAGCGTCTTACCTTGCATGATGTATTTACCATTTTCGTAGAATTCACTAGCTGCAGCGTCTAGCGCAAGAGAAACATCAACTCCGGGTTTAAGGCCAGCTTGCTCAATGGCCGACAAAATGAGTTCGATGGCCTCTTCATGAGAATTGAGATTTGGAGCAAATCCTCCTTCGTCGCCAACATTAGTGGAGTAATTTTTGTTTGAGAGAACTTTTTTTAGAGTATGAAAAATCTCTACACCGGCCCTGAGGTTTTCAGAAAAACTTTTCTTCAGATGAGGAACGATCATAAATTCTTGAATATCTAAATTGTTTGAAGCATGTTCTCCACCATTTATTATGTTCATAAGGGGAGCTGGTAATAGATATTGTCCAACCGGATTTGGTACGTTTAATCTTTCTTTAATATAAGTAAAGAGGTCCATTTTCTCATCAAGAGCTCCAGCTCTACAAGCGGCCATACTGACAGCAAGAATGGCATTGGCCCCTAGGTTACTCTTATATTCAGTTCCATCCATCTCAATCATGGCCAGATCAATTGACTTCAGGTCAGTGACTTCTTTTCCAAGAAGAGCGGGCGCAATTTTATCCTTAATATTTTTCAGAGCATTAAGTACAGATTTCCCCATATAATAGTCTTTTCGCCCATCTCTTAATTCTAGAGCTTCACGAGATCCTGTAGACGCACCTGAGGGTACTGAGGCCCGGCCAAGATTTCCTAACTCAGTAATGCAATCAACTTCAACGGTGGGGTTGCCGCGAGAGTCGAGTACTTGACGCGCTATAATATTTGTAATTTTACTCATTAAATACTCCTAGGTAAAAGAAGCGAATTCTAGTGAATTTTCTAAATAATGAAAAGGTGCCAAGCGAAGGAAAAAGGATTTAAAATATTTAATACTTTATATAAAACTTTTGCAGATTATTTGTATTTTCATTAGATTCTAAGTGTTCGACACTTGTAACTCTGGCCGCAGGAGGGCCGTGGTTGCAAAATTCTATGAGTTTTTGAATATCTTCCTGGGGGCCAAGTGCAAATACTTCGACACTTCCATCATCAAGATTTTTGACATGGCCTTTTAGTTGATTGCAATTTTTCTCAACAAATTCTAAAGTGGATTTCCTAAAGAAGACTCCTTGCACAATACCATTTATTTTCAAGTGTAGTTTCTTCATAATTTTTGCTCGTGATGATGCCAATTATCGTGATCGATCATTCGATACTTGACTGCGTGAATCTGTAATAATCCTTTGATCCTATTCGTGACATCAATTATCTTTTTGGGATTGATATCCATATAAACATGGAGATGTGTTTTTCCTGTGTCATCTGAATAGATTTCTTCATATACCTTAATGACTTCGTCGGCCTCTTTCTGACAAATATTTAAAACATAGTCCTTAACCGATGTTTTAGACAAAACTTCTAAATGATAAGTTTCTTTAAGTTTGAGTATTTTATAAAATGGCCCTAAAAGATTGAGCACTACTAAAATTGTTATGGTAAATAAAGTTGCAATCAGTGGATAGCCACACCCAATAGTCACACCAATGGCCGCAACAACCCAAATTGTTGCAGCGGTAGTTAATCCCTTAACCCCCCCTTTTCCTTGAATAATTGCTCCTGCTCCTAAAAAACCAATACCAGAAACAATTTGAGCGGATGTTCTATTTGGATCAACTACGTTATGCACTCCATCCATGAGTAAGTGAGAAACAGCTGTATAGAGTGTAGCTCCAAGGCATATGAGAATATTTGTTTTCACCCCGGCATCTTTCATTTTCCTTTCTCTATCTATACCAATCAGACCGCCTAAAACCATAGCTGCGACTATTTTAATTCCCATCCCCAAATAGATGGACACGGACCCTAAAATTTCAATTTGAATATTTTGCATCACCCATTTCCTTCTGCAGTAAAGTTACGTATCATTCAGATAATTAACCATTTTAACGCAAGAGTTTATGAAAAGACCAGGTATTGTTCACTTCTTGGCCATAAAAACGAACCATTCCATACAAGTTAGGGCAGCACTTACATTAAAAAATTATGAATTCAAGAAAAAATCAGAATTTGGACAATCTATGCCTGCTTTTCCAATTCAAAGTTTTTCTCTGATGGCCCATGAGTTTTTTACGATAAAACTAGTCGGAGTGACTGAGGACAGGGCAGAAATTTTTAAAAAGTCGATTGATTCAGACTCTGTTGGAAATTTTTATTTCAAAATTCCACTGAATGAGTCGACGAATAAAATTAAAACAATTCAAGTCTATGAAACTTCCTACGCTCCAGGGATGGAATTATTAGTGGGGAGTTACTTTATTTACACGATTCAAGATCCAAAACATATAATCATTTCAGATTTCGATAAAACGCTGGCCGACACACGTTATTCAACAACAAGTGATGTTTATAAGTCTTTGTCTAGTCCAGTTGAGGTTTTCCCAACTTTAGATAAAAGTGTAGAGAAGATTAAACGTTTTATTGATGAAGGTTATCATCCCTTCATCTTAACTGCCTCACCTCACTTTTATGAAGAAGCTATTAGGGATTGGTTGTATCAACATAAGATTTTTAGTGCTGGAATTTTTCTCAAAGATTACCGACAAATTTTTTCTTTAACTCTGGGGGAACTCTCTCCAAAAGACTTAAAAACCCAGGGACTATACAAGATGGGACATCTCTTCTCAATCCTCTCAATGACTGGCATACCTCAGAAGCTTGTATTAATGGGAGATAACTTTGAATCTGATCCTACAATCTATGTGACACTTGCGGCACTGCTCATTCAATCGCAAGGGCCCTGGTCGATTTGGAAAAAACTCAAAAATTTCGAATCTTTTAAGTTATCTTCAAAGCAAGATCAGTACTTTCTAAGTAAAATTTATCAATTAGAAAATAAGCTTAATCAAGAAAAAGAGTATCGAGGGGATGATCTAAATATTGAAATAAAAATCTTTATTCGTAGAAAATCAACTGAACAAGAAGTTCATATTCCCAAAGACTATTTTCCAGAACTTCATCATTTGATTGAACTCTATGATGGTTATGGTGAAGATGATGCTAAAGTTTCAGAAATAAAATAATTCTCTTCATCAATGAATTTTTTAAATTGATAAAGATAGAGACGATATCTAATTGCAGTCAAGACGTGTCCTGCGTGAATGATAATTTTGTTTGGTCTGTTAAAACTCTCCCATAATTGATATTGCGTATCAGTTGGTACAGAACTATCGTAATTACCTATCATCATGAATATATCATTTCTAGATCTTCTTTGGGCAAATACTAAGGGATCAAGCAAAATATGTTCTTTGAGATAGTTTTCAAAATTTCTCTTTTTTTGAAATCCCTCTAATCCCATTCGTATAGATCTATAATTTTCAATAATACTTTGTTGTGAACTGGTTAGTATTTGGGGAATATTTCCTCCACCTACAATAATTATTGATTTTTTTATTCTAAGGTCTACCCCGGTGACTAATGCGGTTCGAATTCCCCCTAGACTCACACCAAAAGCACTAATATTTTGAGAGTCAATATTTTCATGAGCTAAGGCGTAATCAATTAATTTTTGAATAGAAACTGTGGAGCGAATGAGAAAATCATCAATATCAGCTAATTCCCTATTAGGATCGGCGATATTTTGATTGAGTCTTGCAATGATGGCCGTATGGCCGCGGTTTGCAAAATAGCGGGCAACATCTCGTTCAAGTAAAATTTCACCTTCAATTGAAGGCATAATCATTATCAGAGGTCTTCGCCCACTTAGTTTTGATCGATAGAGGCCAAAGCTAATAATATCACGTTGAGAAGTTATTGGGTCCATCGTTTCAAGTTGTCCCTCAAATTGTATATGAGATTTAGAATCACTGACTTGTTGTATTGAGTATGGTTCATCACGTTTATCGTACTCAAATTTTGATAATCTACGTTCAAGTTCGAGTTGCGATAAATTGGAGGCCAGGAGTGTATTAGCTTTAATAATTAAAAGGATTAAAATATTTTTTTTTATCATGATAAACTCTCTTTTAAGGTTTATCGTCAATATATTGTAGAATGTGAGAAGCTGTCACATAAAGTCAATTTAATCAATTCATGAGCAAAAATTGCGGGGCAAATAAGATGATTTGCAAAATTGATAATCTAAGACCCAACTGATGAATTTTTTGAACTTTTTGTGGGCCATAATATTTTTTCAAAGCTCTTGTTAGGGGTAGTTTATCAAAATCAAATTCAATAATTTCAAGATAGATACGAATTGCGGCCAGAACAAGGCACACTAATATTAAGACTTTATTTTCTCCAATAATGTATTCCGTGTAAAGATCCATAACACCTCGCTTGGTCTAAATCTTTTCGTCAAAATTTTTGTAGTAATGAGTACTTAAAAATGAACGGCATTAATTTCTATATCTGGCATGCTCTAGTCGATCAAAGAGTTCCCTGAAAACAAAAGAAGAAGTTTTATCTATTAGAGTTTAGTCTAAAAGTACATAGGAATTAACATATAATTAAAGGTTACCAAGAAGCACTAAGCTATTATATTGTAGTCCGGATTTTACAGAGTGTTAAAGAGCTACGATCTTATTATTTTCATGAATTTTTCATAAGATTCTTAAAATTTATATTCAAGAGTATTTTCAATCAAGATGATAAATTTCCATTATACTATTTAAGATGGTTTCAAAGTCAATTTTAAGATCAATAAGCTTTCCAGTATGAACATCAAAAACCCACCCGTAGACTTTTAGGCCTCTTCCCCTGAAAGCTTTCTGAACACTTGCTGTCTTTATAGCATTCACACATTGTTCCTGAATATTTAACTCAACTAATCTCTGATATCTTTGTTCTTCGTTATCAATTGAATTTAGCTCTCTTCGATGCAGTCTATACACATCCCTGATATTTCTGAGCCAAGGATTGAGTATACCCAGATCTTTACTTTCTAGAGCAGCTTTCACTCCTCCACACCCATAGTGTCCACATATGATTATATGATCAACTTCGAGGTGAATAACCGCGTATTCAATAACACTCATAACATTCAGATCTATACTACTTACCATATTGGCAATATTTCTATGAACAAAAACTTCTCCAGGATTTGCCCCCATAAGTTCTTCGGCCGTCACTCGACTATCGGAACAACCGATATAGAGAATTTTTGGTTTTTGTCCACGCCCTAGATTTTTAAAAAAATCTTGGTCTTGTGCCAGTTTTTGTCCAATCCAATCTTTATTATTTTTTAAAATTTTATCTATATCCATAAAAAATCATTTTGTTATTAGTCATCTTTTTGCAACGCAACTTCTAGGCGTATTTACGAGCATATTATTCGCTGTTGTGTCCAATTCGTCAATTGAACAAATCTCAACTCAATACTCACCATAATTGCTTCGATTTAATGTTTGAAATTTGTTATGATCCCCTAAAGTTTGCAAAGCACAATTCTTTTGTAAAACAATGTTTTGCCCATCATGGAGAGAAACTTTTAGTGCATACGTGAAGGAGACATTTGGTTTTATGATCCAAGAAAATGTTGAACAAAATAAACTTCCCATTATAGAATTATTTGGAGATGTAGAAGAGTGTTTTTACCAATTAGGTCTCAAAGATAAAGGAAGAGTTAAAGAAATTCTCAGACATATCTTTTCACTTTTGGGTACTCGTTCAAAAACGTTCAACACCATCATTCATGAAACAATAAAACAAGTCCTCGCTAAAACCATGTCGCGTGATAAATTTTATAACAATTTATCTGCCTATGCCGAAGGCCTTGATCATCCTTTTGAAGATATACTTTTTGCTTTTCTGATTCCCGAACTGATGTGTTGTTTATCAAAATGGATGCCTTCAGTTCATTCAAGTATGTTTGGTTGTTCGTCGTTTTTTGCCCTCAATGAAAGTGGAAATCCACTACATTTTCGTGTGTTGGATTTTCCTTTGGCGCAAAGTTACGATTCAAAAGAAAGAGTCGTGAAGTGGAAAGTTAGAAATGATCTTGAAATATTTTCTTTAGGAACTTCAGGTCTTCCCTATCCTTCCATTACGGCCATGACAAATAAGGGCGTCACACTGGCCATTCATCAGAAATTTTTAGATAAATTAAATTTAAAAGGTGAATCAATATTTGAAATTGCTTTTGAAGTTTTAACAAATTCAAATTCGGCCGAAGATGCTTTAAATTTTTTAAAAACTGTTGAATCATTCAGTAGTTGGGGAATCTATATGTCTTTCCCTGACAAAAAAGTGTTAGCATGTGATTTGATGGGAGCTGAGGTTAGAGGAGATATTTATGCACTAAAACCTGGTGATATTCTCTATTTCAATAATATGCCTGAAGATCCTTCTTTTGATCAAGGCCAATATATTCCCTATGGGCTAAAAGACTATAATATCATGAGGCGAACATGTGCAATTCAAAAAATTGAAAAACTTAAACAATTTCCTAAATTATGTCATAAAGATTTTTTTACAGAAATTGCTTCTCCCTATTTACCACCTCTTTATGAAGACAAAGATTGGAATCTTGACTGCATAACCCCTTCGTCCATGTTATGTGTAAGCTTCAATGCAAAAGAAGAAGAATGTTACTTTGTTTCAGGAAGTGCACCTAAAATCTATAATGGGAATGCAATAAAAATTTCAAAATGTTTTTCAGGCCTAATTCAGGAATTTATGCATGAAAAAAATTCGAGGACTCCACTTAATTATAAACAGGGGATGATGGATCTCATCTACGCGCAAAGAGCGCAAGACCTTCATGATATACATAAGAATTATCATCACTTACAAATGGCCATTGGGCATTTTGAAGATTTCCCGATTCACAATATTGCTCAATTCTATTTTTTGGTTTCACAATTCATCCACGATAAACACAGAAGAGTTAGGGCCAGACTACTGGAAGAATTTAAGGCCATAAAAACCAATCTTCCTCCGTACTTGAAAGATCAATCTCTACTTTTCATTATGAGGTTAGAAAAAATTCTTGGCAATGAAATCACTGTAAAAAAATCTGAAATCACCAATAAAAAATTGCAAAGCTTATATGAATTTGAACAGAAAATGCCAAAGCTATTCTTTCATCAAATTATCAGCTCAACAATGAATCCTCGTATTGAGCTATTAGACATAATCTATGGGCATCAAATCGTTTAAAAATAATTAATTTTTAAATTCTATGCTACCCAATCCAAATTTACCAATAATCTCAAAATGACTTAGATCAGGATCACCAGGATTTAAAACCCTAATACCGTGAGCAACTTTTCTAAAATCATCCCATCTGTCACTTGTAGACTCGGTATAAACAATTCTCACTGGCCTTCCACTTTTTACAACTTGCTCAGCGTACTGACACATTTTTTCACCATAGATATTGAACATTTCTTTTTTTACTTCTTGTTCATTTTTCTTTTTTAAATCCGACTTAATCTTAACTACTCCAGTGTTTAATTCTAAAACGCAATCTACATCATATGAACGAACCCAACGGCCAATTCTTCTTTCAACTCTAGCAATTTTTCCAAAATTGGTTCTTAATGGCCCTTCTTGTCTGGTATCCAAAGATTCCATCATTTCGAGAGGTAATTTATCTTTTACGTATTGATTAAGCTCTTCTACTGCCACAATTTTGTAATCACCTTCATTAATATCAAAATCTAATCCTGATTCTACAATATATGAAAAAGCATATGTTTTATATTGGTCTAAATAATCAATTTTATCTGTAAGATTTTTAACATCTTCGGCCAGTTCGAAATCAAAGAGTGTTCCGGGAAATTCTGTTTGACCAACTTGATCAAACGCTCCTGAATAGAGGGTCAATTCATTTGAATCGAAGAAAAAACTCTTATTGTTGTTATGAAGACCGATCTTTCCTATAAAGATACCAGATCTGGCCACAGGGCCTCCATCATGTGAGATGGGAGCTTGAATTGATGTATCGGTATCTCCACTGTCAAAAGCAAAAGATCCAAATGACAATATTGAAGCAAGTGTAATGAATGAAATTTTAGAATAGATCATGAGAATACCCTCAAAAATGAATTTGTTAGAATCTAACTAACAGTTTTCATTATTTTCTACAATATCCTGTGTAGTAATTTCGTGGTTTTAATTTTGAATTAAGTAAAGTTGAATTGTTTAATTACTTTTTCTAGGAATCAACTTAGAAAAATCCCCCTCCCCATGGGCCTCTTTTCTTTCCTTTGCCTTTTCCTTTTTTAGGTCTTCTCATATCAGGCATGCCCCCCATTCCAGGCATTCCTCCCCCCATTCCAGGTAAAGAAGGCATACCTCCTTTAAACATACCCATCATGCCGGACATCATTTTTTCCATTTGCTTAAATTTGGAAATAAAGTCCTTAACTTGCTGTGAAGATGTTCCTGAGCCTTTTGCAATTCGATTAATTCTAGATTCTTTCAATATTTTATAGTCTTCTTTTTCTTGATTAGTCATCGATGAAATAATGACTTTCATTCTAGACATTTCTTCTTTTGCCGGAGAGAGATCACCTACTTGCTTAAGCATTCCACCCATTCCTGGAATCATTTTTAAAATATTCTCCATGGGCCCTAAATTGCTCATCATCTCCATTTGTTTCATGAAATCTCCGATGGTGAATTTTCCTTTCTCCATCTTCTTCATCATACGTTCTGCTTCTTTTTCATCAATGGCCTCTTCGGCCTTTTCGACTAGAGTAAGAACATCTCCCATATCTAGAATTCTTTTTGCAAGTCGATCAGGATGAAAGAGCTCTAAATCTTTCATCTTCTCACCAGTAGAAATATAGCAAATTGGAACACCTGTTACGTGTCTAATTGAAAGGGCCGCCCCTCCCCTAGCATCAGAGTCCATTTTTGAAAGAACAATGCCTGTTAATCCTATCGCCTCATGAAAAGTCTTAGCGACATTTACGGCCTCTTGTCCGGTCATTGCATCTGCCACCATCATCACTTCTGGTTTGTAGGAGGCAATTTCATTTTTAACTTCTACAATCTGTTTCATGAGATCATCATCAACATGAAGCCTACCAGCAGTATCAATAATGACTATTTTTTTATGTAATTTTTTCGCCTCTTCAATTCCTGCTTTCGCAATATCTTTAGGATGCATGGAAAGATCAGAGTCAAAAATATCAACATCAATTTGCTTGGCCAATGTTTCTAATTGCTTCTTGGCAGCGGGTCTAAAATTATCAGCAGGTACGAGTAAAACATCTTTCTTTTTTTTATTTTTTAAAAAAAGAGCAAGTTTACCTGAAAAAGTTGTTTTTCCTTGCCCGTTTAGACCTACAATTAAAAAGGGAAGAATTCCTTCTCTATCTAGGTTCGGGCCTTGATGTTCTTCTCCCATAACATGGGCCAGTTCATCGTGAACAATTTTAATAAATTGCTCACCAGGGTTTACTCCACGAATTACTTTTTCACCAAGGGACTTCTCTTTTACGTTGTTAATAAAAGACTTTACAACTTTGAAGTTAACATCTGCTTCGAGTAGGGCCGTTCTCACTATTTTGAGTGTATCTTCGATATTGCTCTGTGAAATTTTTCCTTTTCCAGAAATATTTTTAAAGGCATCTGAGAACTTGTCACTGAGCTGATCAAACATTGAAATTGTCCTTAGTTTTACATGTGGGTAAAATATGGGACATGCTAACAGAATGATTTATATTTGTCAGTAAAGTACAGAGGTAAGAATGGGATTCGCAATGCGTCTCCCATTTATTATAAATTTAAGGATTTTCTTGAGTTTGACAACCAGAAAGACCATTAGGAGAAACGCTACATACGAAAACTTTAGGTCCTGGCCATATTCCACCTAAAAAAGCATCATTTCTAACGATAGCTACTTTACCTTTATTAACTTTAGTAACTGCAGTATAGCTAGCACATCCTGTCAAGCTCGTTGCAAAGAGAAGCGTTAATAGTATTCCTTTCATGAAAACTCCTTATATAAGTTCTGTCATATTACGCAATAAAAAAAGTTTAAGACGCAAGGTTAACGTTGGCAAGTTCTTTTTAAAAATTAATAATTTAGAGTAGGTTATTTAAAATATATGTAAAATTTTATTCATGTATTTCTGCGACTCTCATAAATTTTCAAGCATTCAAAATATAAATCATTTACACTTTTAAAAGATATTATTTTTTATAGATACACTTTCTCTTTTTGGACAAATATTTCCGAAACCTTTATATGTTTTATATTAATTTTAAAAAGTATAACGATATGTTTAGCGAACAGTTACAGAATAAAATAGATCCAATTCTAAAAAGAAGAAATTCAATTTCTTTAGGAAGAATTCATTTTGACTCACCTCTATTGCTCGCACCGATGTCGGCAATTTGTAACGTGCCATTTCGCTTACTGATGGAAAAATTGGGAGCAGGAGGAACTGTAAGTGAGCTTATTTCATGTCATGGCATACAACATAGAAATGATCGAACACTTCATATGCTAAAGATAGACCCAAGAGAGAAAAATATTGGTATTCAAATTTTTGGTGAAGATAAAAATGCAATGTCATATGCTGCTGCATTTGCTCAGGATTTTGGGCCAAAGTTTATAGATATAAATATGGGCTGCCCTGTGCGAAAGGTTGTATCTAAGGGAGGAGGCTCGGCGCTATTGCAAGACACTAGTAAATTGGGTGATTTTTTTTCGACGATAAAAAAGGAAATCCAAATTCCTTTGACGATAAAGATTAGAACTGGTTGGGATGAAGCTTCAATCAATGCTCATGAAATAATTCACATAGCGAAAGAAGAAGGAATTGAATTTGTTGCTGTACATGGACGAACAAGAACGCAACAATATAAAGGGCAAGCAAATTGGAACTACCTTGAAACCTTAGCTCAATTATCGCCTCTTCCTATAATTGGTAATGGAGACTTACATAGTGCTAAAGTAACAAGGCAGAGATTGATTCAAACTTCATGTCAAGCTTTGATGTTAGGTAGAGGGCCCCTAAGAAATCCGTTTATTTTTTTAGAAAGTTTTCTTAGTGAGCAAGAAGTCTCTCCTTTTGGGCCAAGAGATTATCTTGAAATCATTGAGTGCCTATTAGAATTAACAAAAGAATATGCATTCAAAGAAAGGGCCGTCTTAGTGCAAATGAGAAAGCATATCGTATGGTTTGCGGCAGGGTTGAAAAATGTGGCCATTTTTAGAAATGATTTGTTTAAGGCGCCTGATCTAAAAGAGACGATGAGAATTACGAGAGATTATTTTATGTCTCTTGGAGATAATGCGTTTAAAAAAATTAATTATGATGAATCATTTATGTCGTCCGGACATGGCTAGGTTTATTTTATTTTTTATAAATGGCCTCTGCATAAATATTTTTCAACTAGTTCATAAATAGTGATTACTACAAGAATTTGTTTATAAATTTTGACAATGATGATAAATACTTCATCGTATATCTTAACAAGTAGAGGTGAACGATGAAATCATTACGATCCATGCAAGACCTTGAGAATTTGCTTTTAAGATTTCTTGCAAAAGAAAACACGTCTTTATGTGCGGCCAAAAGGATTGAACAAACGATCAATACTGAATTTACAGATAACCAAGTTCTGCTCAATTTATCAGATTGTTTATCACATGTGCGCCCTGGAATGTATGATCAAAATTTCGATTATGAGGATGTTAAGTATCAAATGCTTGATTGTGTGAAAGAGATTTGGGATGCAAAAAAGGTATACCTAGACTAGCGGGGCAAAGTTGTCTGTTTTGATTGTCGCCAATTATCAATTGAAATGCCCCTAGTAAAATCAATTGATTAGTGCATTTGTGGCTTTAAAAGTAGGCAGTTTAGAACAATCCTGATTTAAGATTTCGCATCTAAGATTTCAAAAAAATTCGATTTTCAAAAAAAGGTGAATTTCGATTGATCCAACTTTTTTAAAATATCACAATAGTAGTCAAGAAAAGGATCAATCTTGTCTCTTTGGGATTGTGTAGTACGTAAGTGGCCTAAGTACGTTATCGGACATCAAAACCAAAAGATAACTGAATGATGGATTAGGGAAACCTATACCATTGCATTCATGTTTGGAGTAAACATGAAGAAACAGTTATTAAATTTAACATTGATAATGACAGTGGGAATAGCTCTCACAAGTTGTCAACAAGAGGCCGAGTTCTTTGAAAAGGATATTTACTCATTGAATAAGGCAAAAAAGGATCAGCATGGTCTCCCTGAACAAAGTGAAATAGAAGTGCCAGGAGACAGTAGTGAAGTAGTAGAAGTAGTAGAAGTAGTAGAAGTAGTAGAAGTAGTAGAAGTACCAGAAGTAGTAGAAGAACCAAAAGTAGTAGAAGTACCAGAAGTAGTAGAAGAACCAAAAGTAGTAGATACAAATGATGGAGGTACTAGTGATGCAGAAACTCCAGGTGAAGAAATAAATGAAGAAGAAGATATAGTGGATACGCAAATTAATGAAGAAATTACAGAAGTACCACAAGAAGATTTATTCAACAGCGCTTCAGAACTCTTTGTACAAAAAGGTGAATCAGAATCAGCTAAATTAGATATTGTATGGGTTATAGATAATTCTGGTTCGATGAGTGATAATCAAACAGCGCTTGCGGAGAATTTTGAAATGTTTATCAATGCATTTGCAGATAAAAATCTCGATTATAGAATGGGAATCACAACTACAGATGTGAGTAAGACAACAAGTCAATGTCTCTATTATGGGGACTACTGTCAGCAAAAAGGTATTGATGGAATGATGGTTAATCCAATTGACTCTTTAACATCAAACAGAGCTCGCGATGATAGGGCAGGCTTTATTGAAGATTTTAAAAAATATATTAAAGTTGGATCGAGCGGAAGTGGTACTGAAGTTGGACTTGAGTCAATGAAAAGATTTGCCTCTCACTACAAGAGTGATTTTTTCAGAGAAGATGCTTATACAATTGTCATCATAGTATCTGATGAAGACAACACTTCAACGACTGCAGTAGAAGATTACATTTTGCCTGTTCAAGAATTGAAAACCAATAAGGGTTTACTCAAAATTCACTCAGTTGTTGCTCTTCAAACTGTAAAAAATGATTATAGAATTCAACAGGTTCAAGGTATGAAATATATCCAAGCATCTGAACTAACAAATGGTTTAGTTGCCGATATTGAGGAAAATTTTGCAACAGTGCTAACAGAGATCGGTGAAGAGATCGTTCATCTTTCTGAAAGTTTCGCTCTTGGTGATATTCCTTATCAAGGTGATTTAGAAGTTCTTGTTGATGGATCACTAGTATCTGAAGATTCTTATGATTATTTTGCAGACTCTAATACAATAAAGTTTCAAGACGGTTTTATACCTCTACAAGGAAGTGAGATTGTGGTGAAGTATAACATCCAAAAGTAATGGCAATCCTTGAGGAACTCTGGTAGAACATGGATATGGTTTCTACTAGAGTTCCTTTCTCAATTGAAAGTGAATATATTTTAAAAAATTTTGAAAAATCTTCTCAAAAAAGAGTCTATCTTATTTTGCATGGTTATTTGCAATCTGCTGATATCATCGATAAACTCACAAGCAATCTCAAGGTTAGTGGAGGGATATATCTCATTCCCAATGGCCCATTTTTTGTGCCTTATAAAAAGAATAACAAGCAGTATTATGGATATTCTTGGTATTTTTACGATGTTGAAAACGATAAATACTTAGTTAATTACACAGCAGGAACAGAATATTTAAGCAATTTCCTAAGAGCTCAAGAACTCATAAATAATCCATTGACAATTCTTGGTTATTCTCAAGGTGGTTATATGGGTCTTCAATTGGCCAAATCTTTACCCAATTGCGATCATTTGATTTGTCTCAATGCAAAGGCAAAAGCAAAGTATGTAGATGGCCCTTATCATTTCAAAATTGATCTTGTTAATGGAGAGGATGATTTGATTATTCCTCTATCTGGAGTGGAAGAAGAATTTAATAAAATACGAACAACTGGCCAAAAAATTTCATTACACAAAGTTTACAATAGTGGTCATAAGATCAATCATAATTTGATTTCAGTGGTTAACGGACTTATATAAAAGTGAATGGTTTTTACTTTTTTGCAAAAAGTTCATTGAGAATATTTTTTAAATCATTATAGTCTTTAGAAAAATAATTATTTTCATCAATTTTTTTTGAAATTTTTCTTACACTATGTAGAATTGTAGTGTGATCTCGATCGAAGGCCTTGGCCAATCTTGTTAATGAATAGTTTTTGTTATGGTAAAGATAATGCATAGCAACCTGTCTTACCAAAGTTATTCCTTGTCCCCTACCTCTCATTTTTGGATGAGCATGAGTAATTCCAAAAAATTCTGAAACCTTTTCATTACAAGTGATGACTAGTTTGTCATCATCGAGATTATCATAGAGGGTAGAAAGTTGTTGTTTTAGTACTGGTAAATCAACAATCCCATCTGACTCCAAGAGAATTTTAATTTTGTCCATGAGTCCAATAAAGAGATTCAAATCTTGTGATATATAATTCACACAGAATCTATAGACATCGTCTTTTAGCGTTATTCCATATTTATCTAATTCTGCACTTAGCATTCGTTCAACTAATAGTTCATCCCCTAGAGAGAGACCCTCTATCACGGCCCAACCCAATCTCTTTTTTAATCTTTCATATAAGTACTTTAAATGGACAGGAGGAGACTTCATTGTAAGCAAAACTAGTTTCTTATAATTTTTTAAATGCCCAATTAGGATGGAAAAGTCTTCTTGAAACTGTTTATCATTTGCGTTAACGGCCAAATCAAAATCATCGATGATTAAATAGTCAATATTTTCGGTATAATGGAGAAAAAATTGAGTAAATTTACCCTGTGAAAGGTAGTTTTTATATTCATAAAGAAACTCTTTCCCATTCCTTAAACATATTTGTTTCATGGGAAAGCGTTTTTTTATTTCATTGGCCAAACATTGGCATGTATGGGACTTACCACTTCCTGAGGTGCCAAATAAAATGGCAAATGGATAAGTCGTTTTTTCGTCATTTAAAATTGTTTCAAGTAGTGCTCTGATATTATGATTTTTGCGTCCTTGAAAATAATCAGTGAGCACAGGGCCTAAAAATGAATTCTCTTCTTTTACAGGGGCCCTCAGTTGAATCTTTTTTTTGCGATTTTTTTTTTGATTTCGCTCAACAACAGGGCCTATCCCACTTTGAGCGCTGAGGGTATCGAAATTGAAGAGTTCAAGTTGGTTTGTAGATACGTAGTTTTTTCCCATAAACGTCATAAGTCTAAAGGAAAAACTTGTAAGGTCAATAGAATAGTCTTCTGAATAGATATAAAGTGATACGCGTATCTACGAAGTGAATTCTTCTGCTAACCAAACAGGCCCTATCGATTTTAAATATTCGATGATTTCATGATGTTCATCAAATAAATCTAAAGGTGGTGTGTTTTCAAATATAGAATCACTTGATGATTGAATACTTCTTAATTTTCCTTTATCAAATGTTAGTTCATATAATTGAGTTGCATTTTTTAATTTTAATGTAAACACTGGTGTTTTGTTCCAAGTCCAAGTTTTGTCTAAATACTTTTCACTTAAGTCTACCGCCTTTGGATAAAGATCATTTAATTCATCGAAAGAAATTAATTGAGCACTATATTTAGATTTAATGTCTTCAATTAAATAATTAAGGATATTTTGCGTAGAATACCTTTTACCAAATTCACAAATGTTACAAACTTTTGACTTAACTGAGGCAACGGCCTTGGTTTCAATATTTTTATATGTTGGATTGAGTAGACCTCTTAGTTGAGCAATATTGGCCTGAACTAATAAAGTTCCATGATGAAGTGAATTACTTTTAGTGTTTTTAAAAGCGCTTCCAGAAACTTTAAATTGCTTATCATTTTGAGTTGCAATCAGATCATGACGCTCGTTAATATGAATTGGAATATTCTTCGCGCAAAGTACGTCTTTTAATAGAGTCAAATTCTGGCATCGATGTGTCTGTGAATCTTTCCTAATAAAAGAAAAGTTGAGATTTCCCAGATCATGATAAACAGTACCGCCCCCGCTGAACCTGCGAACAATGGGAAGGTTATTTTTTCTGAAATTTACTTCTCGCCAAGGATTTTGGAAATTCCCTATCACAAGGCATGGATTATTAATATAAAAAAGTAAAACAGATTCGTTTGGATCTCCTTCACGTAATAGGTGTTCTTCTAGGCCTAGGTGAATCCAAGGATTATGAATTTTAGAAACAATTATTTTATCTATTTTCATGAACTTCCTTAAAAAATCTCACATATCAATTCTTACGTTGTCAGGTCTTAACTGAATATGTAGATCAGAAATATGAAAAAAATGAATTTTGTATTTATCTTGCTTTTTGTCATATTAAAACCATTATTTGCAACTTATGAATTGAGTTATTCTAATTTATTAGGTCATTGTCCATTTATTCATACAGATGAATTTTCATTCAATGGACTTGCTAAAATGATTAAAAGTCAAATCGAAGTTAAAATTGAACACAATGAAAACTGTCGGGCCCCTTTACTACAAATTTCTAATGGACTTGAACTGATTGAAACACTCTATGCTACTAAAATTGATCCATCTCTTAGAAATAGAATTGAATCAGAAGTGTTTTCTAATGAGCTTGTAAACCTGGAGCTTAGTTTGTTAAAGTCAGTTGAGTCTGATCCTGACTATGCATACAAAAAAGGCCGACGCGATCAATTAAATGAATATTTGATCGAAAACAAAATTGATCGCCTCTTTCAATCAGATTATCAACGAAATAATATAAAAAACCAACTCCAGACAAATGCTTTTCAATACTTAGCACAAATATTCAGTGGAATTTCATCATTGCCAATTGAGTGTATTGATCAATTAGGAGGCTGGTCTCAATTGACTCCCATTTTTAGTCATACAACAGCAGCAATGGCCGGTATTGCAGGATTTGGAGATGCAGGGGTTATTGGATCAGGTTTTGTTGTTTTAAACACACTGATGCAAATTTTTACTAATCATAGTGGAAAGCAGGCGCTTAATGATTTAATTGCTCAATCAAATAGTGAAATTCTCGCTTGCACATATTTTACTGCCAAAAATGCGGCCTGCAGTTTGAGAGATGCTTATGCAATTGCTAAAGATACTCAAGAAATTCGTCGAATAATTTACAAAGAATATGATCAATTACCTGAACAGGTTAAAGAGTATGAAAAATATTTTCAAGCTCTGAGAACGAAAGAGGAAGCTGATGAAATTTTTCAAGTCATTGCTCAAATGGGTTCAAGTCTTTCCTTGAATACTGATACAATCAAGGAATATTTAACGGCATTGAAAGTAAACCCTGTTTTTCTCAGAACTACAATACCAATTCTAGAAAATTTAGAATCTCCATCTGAATCAGATAAACTTAAAATACAAAAATGGTTAGATTTTTTAGATTCACAAGGGGTAACTCTACGTAAATATGATATGTATGGATCTCCTTTGCCACTTATAGAGATGTATAAAAACAATATTGAAGAAATTGAAAAAGGTATTGCCCTTATTCAGGCCATGGAAGAGAAAATTCGAGAGCAAAAATCTTTTGTAGATCTTAAGAATAAATTGAGCTCATCAACTCAAGTTAAAAAAAGGGTCAGAGAGCTTTTGACGTACTTTAGTGAAAACTTGGAAGATGTTTTCAAATCCATGGGACAAAAGGTTCCTTTAGACAGTAGTGGAGCAATCAGAACGGCCCTTGAAATTTTAGAAAAGCTCCATACTTTCCTTGAAGTCCAGTATGATCTTCATCATGATAACCCTCAAGAAGATTATGAAAATAGAGTCAATTTAAAAGGGGCAGAACTTTTTAGAGCGATGTCTAGAGGAGTTGTAGCACAACTTAATCGTCAATCAGTCTTCACAATAGGGGCAAAAGTTTCAGATAGATTTTCATGGGCGTTTAAATCTATTGAGAAAATTTTTCTAGAAAGAGATATTCTCAACAAACTTAATCCAAACTATGTTTCTTTTTCTGATTACAAAAATAAAAAAGCTCTTGAAAATCAGGTTATACAAAATTATGAACTTTTCATGGGAAGTGGAAAAGTCAATCGTGCAAATAAATATGAAACAATTATGAAATCCTTTAAAAAAACTTTTCAAACTGAACTGGCAACAATGGTTGAAGACTCACTTAAATTAAATTCTCAGATCCTTTTTGATCTTGATGATATTACGGCCGCACATTATTGTGCCCTTTTTTCTGATTTTTTATATAAAGATTTCAAATCTATTGTTGTTGAGTGTAGAAAGCGTTTTCAAAATCTAGATATTATTTCAATAAATCAAGAAATCAAACTCCCAATAAAATGGGGAGATCCTTGCTTTTATTCAGATTATTGGAAATTGGAGAAAACCAATCGCAATTTGTTCTGGAGAGAACTTGATCTAAGGCCTGTTTCCGCTGAATAAAAATATTTGTCATACCAAAAACAAAATTTCTTTGAAAAGCTCAATTTCCAGATGATTTAGAGTTTAACCCTGTAAATTTGAGCAAAAGTGATGTTTTTTGGTGTACTCGTGATAAAAGCTCTTAGTCGAAGGAAAATCTTATGAAAATATTATTTGTTCTTCTCTTTTTCAGTAAATTACTTGCTTCAGAGCTTGTCGGTTCATATATTTATTTCAATGATGATGAAATTAAGCAATATTTCAAAAACAATTTTGGTAATGACTATCTTGAACCGAGTAATGAAAACGAATTTATCTACAAGGAACTTGAGAAATATACACTAGAATTATATGATCGTTATTCTGAATTACTAGGCCCATATTTTGATATGCTTCCACAAATTCCTCACATAGCTCTAGGTCATTTTAATGGGGTTAATGGAATTGGTGTATCAGTATTTGAAGGCATAAATTATACGCAAAATATTATTCGAGTTGATAAAGAATCTTTTGAAACTGGACATAGCTATGCCATTTTGGCCCATGAAATGGCACAC
Source organism: Halobacteriovoraceae bacterium (assembly GCA_020635115.1). Lineage (NCBI taxonomy): Bacteria > Pseudomonadati > Bdellovibrionota > Bacteriovoracia > Bacteriovoracales > Halobacteriovoraceae > Halobacteriovoraceae bacterium. Next base: position 267,250 of record JACKAK010000003.1, read on the forward strand.
TATTTTTTAAATCACCCAAGTCAAATTCAAAGATCACTTCTTATTCACTCAATCTATGAATTTGAGCATAGCTTACCAATTGCGAGTTCCCATATTTGGGAAAACGACTATACACCGCAAAATACAGAAGAGTTTATAAGCATCAATAGAACAATTGAAAAGATAGGACTATTTTATCTATTTCCGGAGTTTGTATTGCCTTTTGATTTTTATATTAGTTCCAACGGTTTAACAGGAGTGATGCAGACATTTTTAGAAGAATCAGATCCAAGCAATCAAAATTGTAAAGAAGCGATTGAAATCAGTGATCAGATCGGTGATGAAATTTTATCCATTTGTTCTGCTGGTTTGCAAGTATGTATACATGATAAAGATACACTTATAAACATTACTGAGCTTATTAATAATTTTGAGACTCCCGCTGGAGAGTGTTTCAAAAATAAAAATCAAGAATTTCTTAAACTCGTTAGTTTTTATTTTTTCGATGATGCCAATCTTGATGATCTCAAGAAAAAATATAATCAGGGCTCAATAGAGTATAAAAACTCATTTGAAGCACAATTTTTTGCCATTCTTTATGCTGAAAAAAACCCGCTTGAAATAATTAAAGATCTTTTCAAAAATGCAAAAGCAGAACTTGAATGGAAACTTTCTAAAACGAATCTAAATTTTGCTAATATTCGAACGATAACGATGGAAGATGAGGCCGACATTTTAGCTCAAATCATTCTAGAAAATAAGAATCCACAAATTTCAGCTGAATATTTTTGGTTTTACCTAAATGACTATGAAAAACAGCAATGTCGTCAAATTGTAGACGATCAAGAATTGGAACCAGTTCCAGGACTGATCATTGACCCTCATCGTTCCCCCTGTTATCGATATTGGAGATCTTTAAAACTTTCAAGAGAACTAAAAGAAACCAAAGACTCTAAAAAATATCTGATTGAAAATATTTTAAAGCTTAATAAATTTTCTATATATAAGTCTTTACAGGCCTAGCAAATCTCAATTATGAGGATACTCTTCCATGATATATCCCATACAATCTTCTCGAATGACTTTTACATCCTTTGTAAACATCGCTGGAATGATCTCTTTTTTCAAAATTAATTTATTGTCCAAAACTTCAAAAAAATCAGTTAAAACATTTTCACCATAATTATTCTCGACAACCAGTGGACATGTTTTTCTTAAATGCGCAAGCACATGGCCTTTTTTTATTTTTTTAAAATTTAAACAATCAATATCCGATAGAAAAGATAGATCACTTTGTGATTGTAGGTTAAAATTAAAATCAAATGATATTTCTTTGCTAATTTTTATTCTCGCTATCGTATGGAGAACTTTATAATCAGATCTTTCCTTAATTAAATTCAAACTTTCAATTTTTTGTAACTCTAGGATTTTTGAATATATCTTTTCAATTCCTTCTCTTTCTCCAGATTGTCCTGCTTCAACTGTGATACTTGGGCATATATCAATAAATGCATTTGAAAGCACTTCACTAGGTTCGGTAAAATAGACAATTTTTTCTGCAAAAAATCTGGCCAATTCTAGATGATCAGAACCTAGATGAGTAATACAAGAATAAAACGGGTTTATCCCGGTATTATTGTGGATATCAATACAAGCAAAAGGTGCCGATTGAAAGACATAATTTTTTACTTCATGTGCGATTTGTGACAGCTCACATTCTCCCCCACTCCAAACTCTGTTGAAATCATTTTCACCTTCACATTTGCGAAAATTCAACTCCGCTGCTTTGGTATTTCCAATGAAGACAATGAGGGACCTTTTAAAAAGGTTCTTATTTTCATGGTAGTTTTTCAAAATCTTTTGAATGGCCAGAAAACCTGAATGTTCATTTCCATGTAACAAAGTACTTACAAATAGAGGGTTTCCTTTATCTTGGTCTAGATGAATAATTGCTGGACCTTGAAAATGTTTAAATAAATCTTTAACTGGCCAACGGAAAAATCCTTCAGGAATAGTGTTTAAAATCTTAAGTTTCATAATTGCCATAAGTGTACAGGCAAATTAAGGTTTTGGTAATGGTAATATCGTTCTAAAAGTTCCTGAAACCTCATGCCATAAGCGGCCACAAAGGATCTTTGCCAACCTGTTCCGTTTTGTAAGCTTTTTACTCGAGGATAAATTATTTGAGTAATGTATGATTCAAAATCATCTTGGCAAATATTTAATACTCCATATAATTTTTTTAGTTCAGGCAATATTTCATGAATGAGTAGATCTCGAATATTTCTGGTATTCCCATCTATCCAATTGATTTGAGCATTCAGCCCATCCTTACAAGACAAGTAGAAATTATCCATTGCTTTTTTAAAGGAAATTCTAGTAGATAATTTTTTTGTCCGACAGAACTCTACAATGAGAATCTGAAATAACATATTCGCAATAGAATCTTTGACAGTGGGCCCTGCACTTGGAACTCTAAACTCTAGTCTTAAACCAGGTCTTCCCTCTTTATCAAATCCAACAAGTGGCCTATTCCACCGCCAGATGGTTCCGTTGTGTAAACGCAAATTTGCTAACTTTCCAATGTCTCCATCTATAAAATCGGGAATCAAAACGGGATGTCCATCAAGATTTTCTAAAAAAAGCTCAAATATCGATTTTTTTACGTAATCATTTCCTAAAGTCACACGTTTGGCCCAGGTTGAATCTTTATTTCTAAATGATTTCATATTGATTGATTGTTCAAAGATAGGAATTCTGGATTCATCCCATAGATCCTTGCCTAGGAAAAAGGGAGAATTTGCACATACGGCCGAAACGAATGAGCTGGCAATAACAGAGGCATTGTATGTTTCAACAACATTTTTTGGGGTTACTCCGAAATGAACTTGAAGTGAGGTCGCAGCACATTCTGATATCACGTTATTGTGTTCGATGTGGACAAAATCTCGTCCTTCAAAATCAATAATCACTGGCCGATTGTGTTGTAACTCCATAATGCGACTATTCAGTGCAAAGTATCTGGTTTTCCCTGAGAGAAATTCCATATCTAACATGTGATCGCGAAGAGTTGGTAATGTTCCAATCATTAGTGTTTTAGAACCTAGTTCTTTTGCTTTTATAGAACACTCATTCCAGGTGTTAAGGAGTGTTTCTTCCATTTTCTCAAAGCAGTTTTTGGAAATTGCAAATGGTTCGGAGTTGATTTCGAAATTGAATTTAGCGATTTCTGGAACGACTAGTTCATTGTTGAGTTTTTCAACAAGCAAATCACTTTTTGGATCTGGTAAAAAATTATCGTTTACAAGCCATGCCTCTAATTCAAGCCCACACATTGGTGGCCCATCACAGAATGAATTTTCATCAAAATATTTTTTCAGCTGTAGAGTCTCCTGTCTTACAGCATCTTTAAATTTTATTGAATCGTTCTCAGTGAAGAAGTCGGTATAGATTTCTTGCCCCATAAATAACCTCTCTTTATTAAATTTGAAGTTACCAACAAAAAACATCGTAAAACATGATATATATCGGCCACTTCATAAAAAACGCGTGTATTGTATTGAAAAATAATTAAAGGAGGACCTATGATTGTAGAAGTAACTGGTGATATTCTTCTTTCTGAAGCTGAGTGTATTGTACATGGTGTGGCGCCAAATGATCATTTTCTAAATGGACTGGCCAAATCTTTGCGAGAAAAATTTCCGGAAATGTATAAGAGTTTCAGACATTTCTCTCACAGTAATCATCCTAAAGAAGGAACATCGTGGATATGGGAATCTGAAGAAGGCCAAAAAATTGTAGCATTATTCACACAAGAACATGCTCCAGGACATAATTCAATGCCTGGAAAAGCCACAACAACTTACGTTAATAAATCTCTTAAGGAACTTAAAAAGTTTGTTGAAAAAAAGAATATCAAAACTTTGGCCATACCAAAAATTTCAACAGGTGTAGGTGGTCTTGATTGGAAAGAGGTTCAACCGCTTATTCAAAACCATCTGGAAGATGTTGAAGAGTTAAAAGTGTTTGTTTATGAACAATACCAAGCAGGAACAAAAGCAAACGAAGAATAAATCATCAGAGAGTTTGATAAGAAATCAATTTATCAGACTCTCTACTTCTTCTTTTTGGGTTGGATTTCTTTTGATTTTTATCCTGATTCCTGCGAGTTTTCTCTTTAGCGTGGATTGTGAAAACTGCAGAGCATGTGACCTCAAGAGTTGTGGATCGGTGTTTACATAAAGAGACTCAAATTCAACAAGCTTTCTTTCAAATTCTTCATTACTATATTTTTCAAATTTTATAATGAGATCATTTTTATAGAATTCATCTTTGAGTGGGTCATTCATTGTTAAAACTTGTGTTCCACACATTAGCGATTGAAGACCCATCAGTGGAAAGGAACATTTTTCAAAATCAATAGTGCCTTTTGCACTTGCAAGGATTGGAGCCAACTCTCCAGCACATTTCCAACCGATGAAGGTATTTGCCTCAAATTTCTTTTTTGTTTCAACTAAATGATCGTCCCGGCCTACGAAGCGGAAATCTCTTTTCGTTGATAGAAGAAATTGCCCAACCTGATAGGCAAATTCATCGCTTAATCCCTCTGCAAGAACCATATATGTCTGTTTTTTAAATTGTCCCACAGGAAACAAAGGATAGTCTCTTTGCTCAACATGGGGTTTAACAACAGTAATTAATCCATCATAAAATGGTTCTACGATCTCCTTAATGACTTCACTTGCAACCCAAAGCTCATCAATCTTTTTTAGACTATTTATGAATGAAAACTGTAGATATTTCCAAAATATTTTTTTTGAAAGCTGTTTTGGTTTGGACATAAATGGGTAATCTATTAAATAAGTGATTTGTCTGACACCATCACATTTTTTTATACCTTGAGAAAGTCCTGAGGAAACATTAAAAATAAGATCAGTAGAGCAACAAATATGTAATGATTTTGCAGCAGAATTTAAAAGATAGGGCCTTAAAAATAAATCTGATTTTCGTTTACAAATATTTGATAAAAACGATGAATTTATTTTGAATTGTTCCAAATGTCCCAAAACTTGACCTTGGTTGTGGGCCAGAGTGAAAATCTGTGTAGGAACAAGATTTTCAACAACTTCTTCTACTATGGGTATTGAGCTATCTCTTTCCAATATATGGTCACAGCTTACTACTACATTCATTATTTCACCTTATAATTTACTTTTAAAATATTCTGCTGTTTTTCTCAATCCTTCCTCGAAACTAACAGTCGGACGATAGGTACTTATTCGCTGCAATTTATCAATATTAGGTCTTCGTTTTTTTGGATCATCTTGAGGAAGAGGTTGATAAGTTATTTTTGAGTTGCCACCTAAAAATTTTAAAATAAGTTCTGCACACTCTTTGATAGTATACTCATCAGGATTTCCGATATTAACCGGAGAAATTTCATCACTCATCATCACTGCGTGCATAGCTTTGACCAAATCATCTACATAACAAAATGATCTGGTCTGAGAGCCATCTCCGTTGACTGTTATATTCTCACCTTTGAGAACTTGATTAACAAAATTGGGAATGACACGGCCATCATCTGCTCGCATACCTGGCCCATATGTATTAAAAATCCTCACAATACGAGTATCAACTCCGTATTGCCAATGATAGTTCATTGTAAGGGCCTCAGCATAACGTTTCGATTCATCATAACATGATCGAGGGCCCACAGTGTTGACGTTTCCATGATATGTTTCAGTCTGTGGGTGTATTTCAGGATCACCATAAACTTCACTTGTAGAGGCCTCTAAAAATCTGGCCTTTTTATTTTTTGCAAGTTCTAAAAGTTTCCTAGTCCCTTCAGAGTTAACTCTCATAATTTCCATTGGTATTTTTTTAAAATCAATGGGTGAAGCAGGGGATGCTAAAGAAAAAATATAATCAATTTTTTGAGCTGACAAATCAGGAAGTTCTTCGAATATATTGCAGTGATAAAAATGAAATCCGGAGTATTTAGACAACCGATCAATATTTTCTTTCTGACCTGTTATAAAATTATCTAATCCTATAACCCTGGCACCTCTTTCAAGATAGTAAGTACTTACATGAGAGGGTATGAAGCCGGCCGCACCAGCTATTAAAATTGATTTATCTGTGAAATCTTGTTCCATATTTACCTTCAGTAGTGTTTTATTTGTATAACTGTAGCACCTGTGCATAGCATAATTCCACCTAGAACTTGCTCAGGAGAAAGACTTTTTTGTAAAAATAACCAATTTATGACTATGGCGCAAAGTGGGAAAAACATTTCAGCAATTGTACAAACTCTGGCCGAAACCATTCTTAATCCTTTGTAATAGAGATACATTCCAAACAGACCAGACAAAATGGTCATACTTGCTAATTTTAACCAAGTATTTATGCTAAGTTCAAAAATGAATGAAAAATTTCCTAAAAAGAACAACATTGTCAAAAAACCAAATACAAATCTTCCCGTCATAATTTCTTTCTGATCAAATCCTTCGAGCGTTAGCTTTTTACCAAACACTGTAGACATACCCCATGCAAAAACGGCAAAAAAAGTAAGTCCATACCCAAGAATTTTTTCACCTTCTAAGTTTTTACTTAAATTTTTAAATTCGAAAAGTGGTGCTAAGTCAGCATAGGAGATTAAAAAACCACCGATAAGACACAACATGGCCCAAAATAAATATTCTTTCTGGATTCGTTCTCTAAGATAAAAATGTGCAACACTAATAGCGATCAGGGGTTGAAATTTTTGGAGGAGGATGACCAAGGAAGGATTAATAATGGTAAAGGCCCTTGTAAAGGCCAAGGTACCAAGGGCCGAACCTAAACAGCCTATAATGAAGAAATAAGCTAGTGTTGAAATTTTGGAGTTGATAAATTTCTTAAAAGACTTAATGCCTACGGGAATTAAAATAATACTTAAAAGTAAATGTTCTATAAATACGATTTTTTTAAAGCTAAGAATATCTTTTGCTAAGGGATAACGAATCAAAGTATCGAGGGCCCAAAAAAAACAGCCAGAGATGATGAGTAGAATTCCTTTCAAATGGATGCCTCCTGTATTGAAATATCTTTTGGAGGTAATTCAATTTTTCTAAACTGATTGAAAACCTCACGAGCTCTGTTGGCCACTAGTGTTTTTTTCAATTTTTTAATTTCATGTCGTTTCATTCGACGCTTTTTTTCTATTTCAACAGGGGGCAGTAGGCCAAAATTGATATTAGAAGGAGTTGGTTTGGGCACAGTCATGACATAATTTATCAGAGCACCGATCGCTGTTTCGAGAGGCCAGTTTTCAAAATTTTCACCACTTATTTTTTTGGATATATTGTCTGCAACATAAAGTCCCATTGATGCACTTTCCGTATAACCTTCCACTCCACAGATCTGGCCAGCAAAATAAATATTTGTAAATTTTTTGGAACTTAAATCTTTATTCAGTAATTTTTTTGCATTGATAAATGAATTGCGGTGGACTGAACCCAAGTGTAAAAATTGAACTTCTTGCATACCTGGCAACATTGAAAAGACTCTTTTTTGCTCAGGGTATTTTAATCTGGTTTGAAATCCAACCATATTATAGGCGCTTCCAAGTAAATTCTCTCTTCTGAGCTGAACTACTGCGTATGGTAATTTTCCATTATCAAGTTCTAGCCCAATAGGTTTCATGCATGAAAAGCGTGCAGTATCAATTCCTCTTTCGGCCATAATATCTATTGGTAGACAACTTTCAAAAAATTTATATTCTTCGAAATGAGCAGAAGGTACTTTTTCAGCTTTTACGAGTTCAGTGATAAAGTTTTCGTATTGTTCTTTGTTAAGTGGAATATTTAAATAGTCAGCTTCTTTGTCCAGAGGAATATTGTGATGGCGATCTTTAAAGTACATTTGTGAGAGATCTAAAGAGTCTGCATCAACAACAGGAGCAATTGCGTCATAGAAATAAAAATCATCTCCTGAAATTTCACGTTTAATCCATTCTTCAAGCGCAGAAGTTGTAAGTGGACCTGTAGCGATTATACAATAATCACAATCATATTCTTTCATAAGCTCTATTGGATTACCAGCTTCTCTTTTTACGACTTGAATAAATTTATTATCTTGTATGATATTTGTTATTTCCCGAGAAAATTTTTCTCTATCAACGGCCAGTGCATCGCCAGCTGGTACAGCATGTTTTTTTCCAACACTTAGAACTATTGAACCAAGTTTTTCCATTTCATATTTTAAAAGCCCATGTCCTGTTTCAGGTCTGATTGATTTGAGAGAATTAGTGCAAACCAGTTCAGCAAAACTATTTAACTTTTGTGCAGGATTAAGTTTAATACTTTTGCATTCCAATAAAACGACGGAAATTTTACGCTCTGCTAAGTACAATGCGGCCTCACTTCCTGCAAGACCAGCTCCAATAACGAGTACTTTTGTTTTTTGATTCACTTTATTATTCTCTCTTATGTCATATTTTTTTAGTGCCTTTATATAGCAGTTTGTCGATTCTTCGTCTATTATCTAGATGTTTGAGTTCAAGGGGGATCCGTGAAAGTTATAGGCCATCAGACACATCATACTATTGCTGATTTTGATAGTATATTCAATTACTTGCATAATTATTTTACTACTAAGCAACCTGGTTTACACCTTTTTCCAGAACTCTTTCTTACAGGTTATCCTCTGCAAGATTTATGTTTACAGAAAGAATTTATTCTAAAATACGAACAGTTTATTAATAAAATTAATGAATGGTCTGAGTCATTGGGTGATAGATTTCCCAATACTTGCTTACTTTTGGGTGGTCTTCATTATGATTTATCTGCAAGTCAAATGGCCGAGAGAATAGAAAATTGTATTTATGCTTTAGAGTTGGGAAAGAAGTTAAAGAAAGTCTATGTAAAAAAACTCTTACCAAATTATGATATTTTTGATGAAAAAAAATATTTTGCGATGGGGACAGAGTGTGGAGTTTGGCAATACCAGGGATTAAATATTGCTCTTATGATATGTGAAGATATGTGGTATTCGGAACAATATCATCTTGACCCAGCACTTGATTTGAAAAACCAAGGTATTGAGTTTGATCTCGTTATTAATCTATCAGCTTCTCCTTTCCATATTAGAAAAGAAGACGCTCGATTAGAGAGAAGTAAAATTATTTCAAAGGAGCTAGGGGCGCCCTTTTTTTACATAAATCGAGTAGGAGGAGAAGATGAAATCTTATTTGATGGTAGATCACTCGTTATGGATGGTGAAGATTTAGTTTTCAAGGCCAAAATTTTTGAAGCACAGGTTTTTGAAATTGATTTAAGTAAGTTTTCAAAAAAAGAAGCGAGTAAAGAAGAATTATTAAATAAGAATCGTCAGAAAAGTTCTTGGGAATCCTTATTTTTGCCACATCTAGACAACCATCAGCTTAGAAAATTAAATGATAAAGAATGTGAAGTTTTATGTGATGCTTTAGAGTTTGGTCTGACCGAATATATGAGTAAAAGCGGATTTAAAAAAGTAGTTATTGCCTTATCTGGAGGGATTGACTCTGCTTTAGTACTCGCCTTGGCCACACAGGCCTTGGGGGAGTCAAATGTTGAAGCTATTTATATGCAAGGTCAATATTCATCCCCCATTAGTTATGAACTTTCGCGTGAGATGTGTGATCATCTTGGAGTTGCATTAAAGATAATGCCAATAAAATTTTTACACAGTACAATAAGAACTCAATATAAGCAAAATTTTGGAGAAGAACTTCATGGAGTGAGTGATGAAAACATTCAGAGCAGGCTTCGCGGAACACTTCTATATGCGAGATCAAATCAAACGGGCGCGATGGTCATCAATACAAGTAATAAATCAGAAATTTCAGTTGGGTATTCAACTCAATACGGAGATAGTGTTGGTGCAATTTCACTACTAGGAGATTTGTATAAAACAGAAGTCTATGCACTTTGTCGCTATCTAAATAGGGTTTCACCTGGCATTATTCCTGTGGGGATTATTGACAGGCCACCAACAGCAGAACTTAGAGAGGGGCAAAGAGATGATCAGAGTTTACCACCTTATGAAATAATGGATACTATTTTGGAGTGTTTTTTAAGTTCTAGTTACTCTAGAGATGAAATTATTTCTCTAGGTTTTAGCTCAAATTATGTTGATCAGATTTTGAAATTATTTAGTATTTCAGAGTTCAAAAGGTTTCAATTTTGTCCTATAATCAAGCTCAAAAGTAAGGGTTATGGTTTTGGGCATAGGCTACCAATTACTAAGTCGACAAGCATTTACAAATAAAGGAGGCCAATATGGCAAAGGCAGTGAGTGATTTTCTTAAGCAATTGAATGTGGTTAAAAATGAGATAAGCAAGTTTGTCTCTGAAAATGATCTCAAAAAAGTTCAAAAATCTGTATCAAACTACGTGAAAGAGGTAGAAAAGAATGTTTCAAAAGTAGTTGATAAGGATATCAAAATTGTTAAGAAAAGAATAAGTGATGAAAAAAAGCAAATCGAAAAGATGGTTGAAAAAATTATTCAGACTGAAATTAAAAAGGCGAAAAACTTTGTAGATGAGCAAAAGAAGGAATTAGATAAACTTCAGAAAAAACTTAACAAATACTCTTCTAAAAGAAAAACAGCTAAAAAGAAAGTGGCCAAGAAAAAAGTGGCAAAGAAAACCACTAAAAAAGTAGCTAAGAAAACGACAAAAAAAGTGGCAAAAAAAACCACTAAAAAAGTAGCGAAGAAGAAATAAATTATAATGAGGAAGGATCGTATTCCTTCCTCGTTTGAACTATGAATTATTGAGAGAAAGATTGACACAAGAATTTGGTATAGACCAACCAGTTTGTTCGTCAGAATTATATATTAAAGTGAATTAAGTACTATCTGATAAGATACTTACTTACACATCTAAGGATCATAGTTAATTTTAATTTCTTCTATTATTTTATTATTTTGAATTGTTATTATAAACTTATCAACATTGACAAGAATTGCTCTTCGACGGTCTAATTCAATTAAAAGTTGATCTAAGAATTCTTCCCCTTGTTTGTAATGGCCTGATCCATTATCAATTTCTCTTAAGAAACCTTGTTGTATAGTACTCCCCCCACTCATGGCCAGAGGCCTACCGGCATTAAAGGATGGATGGTGAGAATAACCAAATTCTTTTTGGGCCCGAAATATTCTCCCCGACTCATCCATAACTAAAAGCTCTTCATGTCTAATAGTATTTAGTGTACGACCTCGTCGATCCACTAATAATCCATTTGGGTCAACAAAAACTTCAAATTCTCTACGTTCCCACTCTCCAAAATCTTCATAGTCCTTAAAATCAACAACAACAGGGGAGGTTTTGTAGGGCCCTCCGGTGGCACCAATCAATTTTTGTTTATTCAATTGAGCATTAAGCATATGCTCACATGTATAATTTTCGGCCAATAACTGATTCAAACTTAGTAAATTTAGTAAAATAAATAGAATTCGCATAGACTGATTTATATAAATTATATTTGGTAAAATTGTAAACATTTAAATCTTAACAAAAATAAAATATTTGTGAATTCTAAGTTCACTAAGAATTTAGTATTTCATTGTCAGAGATTACTAAATTCATTATAAAGAGTGGAACCGGGAAGGAACTAAAATGACTTATCTCAGTTTTTTTATTTTTATTTTTCTTTCTATTAGTTCGAAAGCGGATTTCAACCCGTCCATACAACAAGTTTTTACTGCAGATAAAGTTAATCCTATCAAAGAGTATTTATTAATTTCAGAAGATATTCTAGCACATACAGACAATCAAATTACACTTAGTGTGAAGCTGAAACAATTTGCAAAGCTTGGACTACTTGGACAAACAACTTTAAAAATTTTTCAACAAGAGCTTGGTCTTGATGAACTTTTAAATCCATTTTACGGAGCAAAAATTAGTTTTACCATTTTCAAGGATGATCAAATCATTTTTGAAGGTAGCATGTTCACTAACAGAGATGGACAAGCAACTTATGGCCTTGAAAAAAACGTTGAGGAAGGTAGTTACAAAGTCGTTTATAAAGTTTACATTTTTTCAGATGGCCTTTACAAAGAACTTCCTGTGTATAACTGGCCAAGCACTATAGAAATCATTCCCTACAATCAAAATGGTATTGTTTTAGTCAATATCGACAACACTGTTGCGGATACAAATTTATATACATTTCTTTTTACCAATGACGATCTTTATATATCACCTCTTCCTTCCTCTGTAGAAACAATCAATTGGCTCGACAAAAAATTAGGTGCTACAATAGTTTATTTTAGCGGAAGAGATATACATTTCAATTATAGAACAAAAAGATGGTTAAAGATTCATGGGTTTCCAGATGGGGTACTTCTTGCTTCAAAAAATCTAGATCGGAATTCAAAATATTTTGGATTAGATTTTAGATTAAATATAGAAGAAGATACAGTATTTAAAACTCAGTTAATTGAGACACAATTTAATAATTTGAATGTAAAGCCTTTTGCGGCCATAGGAGACAAAGTTAGTGATGCGTTTGCTTTTTCAAACAATTCAATTAATTACTCATTTATCATAAGTAACAAAAATGGTTCACAGTTTTTAAACAGTTTACCACCAAATGCACTTCTTTTTGAAAATTTTAACGGACTCAAAGAACTAAGTAATGGCCCTATAATCATAAAAAAATGGGAGCAGATAAAAATTTTCTTTGAAAAGCTTCTTAACGTTCCAATTGATAAGATTTAGCATCCTGCCTCTTCAGAGGATGAAATTTGTTGTATTTGATTGCAAGAAAAATCATAATGATGATAAATGGAAGAAAGGCGAGTATTGCATTTCTAAGAGAATGCTTATTTCTTTGTTTTTCAAGCTCTATTGCTCTGAGTATTTCTGAATCTTGATCCATCAGGTTGTGTTTACCTCTATTCTATAAGGTCGCCAATCGCCCATCCACAAATTAAGTTGAGCATCTTTAATGATTTCTGTTTTCTCATTAATATCTATAAGTATATAAGTCAACTTGCTTGTGTCTGGATGCATGGCCACATCAATAATGGGTATATGATTCCATGTTCCGGAGTTAAAATATAATTTACCTTCCGGAAATTTTCTCCATTCTTGGACATGAGTATGCCCCATCACTACAATTTTTAGAGATGGATTTTTACGTAGAATTCGTTTTGCCATTTTTTCATAGCGAGGATAGATAGTTATTTGTTTAAGTAATTTCATATTGGTTTTAAAATTACTATTTTGTTTTGTATAACTACTGGTATTTGTTTGAAGAATATACTTAATGATGGCAAGAGAAAGCTTAAGATAATAGCCAAAGTCATGAAATATTAACCATTTCACATAAGCACTTAAGGGCCTAACTTTATCGATAAGAGGCCTATCTTTTTTTAAAATGGGAAGTAAGGATATACAAAAAAGTGAACCCCATGGGAGATTAAGTATTTTTTTATTATTTGGGCCAACTTTAAAATAGTCTTTCGGAGGAACAGTATTTATGACTTCAAACCTATGCCCATGTTCAATATGGATACCAAACTCTTGATAAAAAAATGTGAAATGAACTTCTCCTTCTACAATTTTATTAAAGTACTTTTGTGCTCCCTCAAATGCCATTCCTGCATCGTGGTTACCTATAACGTAAGTAATCTGTTTATTTGGTTTTTTTAGAAATAAGCGAATTGCATCAAAAAATTTAGGATGTCCCTTTGCTATGGCCCTAATAGCATTAATAGTATGTTCAACATCAATGATATGAGTAAAAGCACCATCTACATCTATCTGGATAAGATTGAGAATATCACCATTCAGAAATAAATGTACAGGTGAAGACAAAAAGTCACCAGACGAATAGTATTCCAATATCTCGGCGAACCGCTCATCCTCGAAAAAATCTTCCAATATGTTAAGCTGGCCATTACTAAGAAATTTTCCTTTTCCTAGGTGGAGGTCACTTAGTACGAGCATTTGCATAATAGTCTCAATCTTCTTCTTTTTTTAATGCTTCATTTGACAGACAAACTTTTCCCCTACCACTTTCTTTGGCATGGTACATCATTTGATCGGCCATCGATAAAACATCTTCACGTGTTTTAGCATCTTTTGGAAAAGATGCAACCCCTATGGATACACTTAATTTTAGAATATTGCCTTTTTTAATTTCAAAGTCACGTTCTTTTATAGATTTTAAAATTCGCTCACCAACACTTTTACCAATATTAGCAGCTGAATTTGGTATAATAACGACAAATTCATCTCCTCCATAGCGATAGATTAAATCCTCATCTCTGAGTGTATTTCTTAAAATTTGCGCAATTTCAGATAATAAAAACGTACCCACGAGATGTCCATGTCCATCATTTACTCTTTTGAAATGGTCAACATCGATAAATAATATACAAAACTCTTCATTATATTTGTTATATTTTGTAATACTATTGTCTAGATCTATTTGAAGTTTTCTTTGGTTGTAAAGTCCTGTGACATCATCAATATGAATTAATTGATTCTCTTTTCCAAGCCCTTCAATTTTTTTAAATATAATAAACTCTTTACATGCAGCTTGCATGAGTTGATCAATATACTTTCTTTTTTCAATACTCTTCAACGGTAAAGAAAAAATAATGAAGTATATCTGATGGCCATCCTCTCCCAAAGGCCTAGAGAACAATTGTTGATTATCAATAACAATTTCTTCATGAGTATTATTTTTATTTATGACTTTCTCAAGTAATTTGTGAATATCTTCAACTTTATAAAATTTTTCAATATTTTTCTTATTCCAAACATGCCTGAACTGTTGTTCTATATGACGACCTAGAACATGTTCTCGTTTTTTTGGATATGAAAAAATGATCGCTTCATTAATATTGAGTTTATCAGTTACAAATCTATTTATATCCTCATAAAGGGAATTAATATCATCATAATCTCGTATTAGATTATTAAAATCTAGCAAGTCTTTTAAAAACTTAAGATTATTTTCACCTACCATTTTTTACCTATTCATTTGTTTCTCAATTTCATCATCCAAATCAATATCATCTTCTAATACTTGTATAGATCCTTTGAGAGAATTCATAATCTTACCTAACCTACTTTCTAATTTGGCCTTTTCCTCTCTAGATTTCTTTTCTTTGATTGATAAATTTTCCATTGTAAATTCTAAAGCATCTATTTTGCGTTTTAATTCTAATATTTTCGCATCTCTACTTTTCAAACGTGATTCAGTATCAACCACCATTAATTCTAATTGATTTTCAAGATGTTTTTCGCGTTGTTTAACTGAATTGAGATCAACTCGAACCTTTTGATTTAGTTTTTCAAACTCTAATTGATAATCCTTAAGTTTTCGTTCATAGATTACTTTTTTACTTTCATTTACTTTAAGATCAGTTTGTGCTTGGTGTATCTGCTCAATTGATCTTCTCTTAATAATATCTAATTCTAATCTCAATTCTTCCAGCTGCGCTTTCAAAGTAATATTTTCACTTTCAACTTCCTTGGTTTTCGTTCTTTCATTCTTGACTTCTCTAAGTAATTTCTCTCTATCTGAGCGCAATTGTGAAATAGTAGACGATGCTCTTTCTAGTTCAGAAGGATCAAGATTTAAATCTTTAAGTGTTGGAAGAATCATTTCCATTGAAATATTTTGCATATTTAGTTTTGAAAGATTACTCGCATTGTCAGGGGAGTATCCTTTATTTGAAGCTTTTTGAAATTCTAAAGATTCAGAAATATTTATATTTTCTCTGCCTCCTCCAATTATTGTCCTAGAACCTGTATCATCATCTATATCAAAACTTTTTGACTTACTCAGTTTGTTTTGAGCTTGAATTTCATTATTTGTATCTTCATCTCTAATTTCAAATGGAAAAGCTCCTAAATTTCCACCTGGCTCAGTGTTGTCTACTAAACTGGCCAGAATTGTTTTGTCTTCTTCAGTATAACTACTTTGAGTCCCGCCAACAGTTGTATGATCGGTTCCTCTATCGACATTGGCAACAATCGTTTTATCTTCATCATCACCACTCGAATCTCCGACAGTTGTACTTTCATGATTATATGAATCTAGAATAACTTGCTCTATAGAGCCCCCTTCAACTCTTTCTAGAGCTGTTGGTCCCTCTCCAATTTTCTCCCCTTTAGAACCTATTTGAGTTTGTTCTTTGTGAGTTTTTCTTTTTTCATTTCTTACAATTATGTCATCCATACTATCTGAACTGATAGCTGATTCACTGCTAAGATCAAAATCAATGGAACCTTCATTATCTATGTTTACTCCAGTATCAGTTACATCACCTTGTGGCCCTGAAAACTCAATGTCACCTATTTGATTATCTCCAAGTGTTAAATCTATTGCGCTATCCTCAGATTTTTTACCCATTTCCCCACCATTACCAAACTCTATGACATTATTTTCATCAATATTTGTCTTTGAAATTTCAATACTACCACCTGTGTTAAAATCTGAAGTCTGGTCATCATGCCCACCAGTTAAGTCTAAATCATCAATAGTAATTTCCCCTGTTTCTTCATTAATCATTCTCTCTACGGTAACACCTTTATTTCCAAAATTACTTTCATTGGTTTCAGAGGTTTGATGATCTAATTCAAGATTTGTTTGTGAAATTTCAAGATCAGGTACAACACTATTTTCAAAACCATCATTTTTAGTATTTATTTGTGATTCAATATGACTTTCTTCGTCCTTGAAAAGCTCAGTTTCGCTAACATTAGTCTGCTGCAATGGCAAATCTTTGACTTTATCAAAAGCACTTTTATCAAAACTTGCAAAACTAAGATCTTCAAAATCAACACTATCAGATTTTCGAATTTCTGTAGAGTCACCAATACCAAAATGCGCCATCCCCTCACTAAAGTCAGAAACGACTTCTCGAATAAATTGGGAAGTCACTGGCCCTTTAATATAACCCGAAGCGGCACTATTTCCCTTTTGATGTTTTTTAAGAGCTTTTAAATCTAAAGTTTCGCTAACAACTATAAAAAAGACATGTTTTTTGACGGAATATTTTTTAAAAAGGAGGTCTAACTTATCTTCCCCATTCTCGTAATGCGCAAAGATTAAAATATTTGATGAGTCATCTAGAACCACTTTTTCAAGATCTCTAATTTTTTTTATAAACTGAGGGCCCAGATCATGAAGCTCATCATCTAAATTATTGAAATATTTCTCTTTGCTGTAAAGTACTAATCTCAAAGGTCCTCCCGAACAAGGTATAAATATCAAATACTTACATAATAACACTATCGGAAGAATTCACAAAAAATTAAAGGCTTAACTCTTTTAATTTTTGCCCGAAAAGTTAAAGGAATATTGATTATTTGGGTCTGTCCATACTAAAATGGCGGTAATTGATGTTATAATAGTCTATGAAATACAAGAAAGTGAGTCAAATATGCGCTTTAACACTCTAATTTTATTCATGTTATTTGCTTTTGAAGCTAATTCCCAGGATTTTCAATACTTACCGGCCTCACTTGTGCAAATGGATTCTTTTTTCTCCCATCACGTGATGGTTGCTGAAAAATCCTCAAATACTTTTTTTCTCTTTGAAAACGATAAAGGAACTCCAAAATTAATCAAATCATACCCTATGGCCACTGGGAAAATGAGTGGTGATAAAATTTCTCAAGGCGATTTCAGAACACCTGAGGGAGTTTATAACCTCCTCAAATTTATACCAAATGAAAAACTACTGGATATGTATGGACAGGAAATCGGACAAATATACGGAGTAGGCGCTTTTGTTATGGACTATCCTAATGTTATTGATTCTAGAAAAGGTAAAACAGGAAGTGGCATCTGGTTGCATTCTACTAATGATGAAACCAGAATAGACAAAGGGCAGGATTCAAGGGGATGTGTTGTCATTGCAAACAACGAACTCAAAGATATTTCAAAATATATTGAACTAAATAAAACACCTATTGTAGTTGTACATGACCTAAATTATCTTTCACAAAAAGCTTGGTCTAGAAGAAAAGATGAACTTGTTAGCTTTATAGAAACATGGGCACAGGCATGGAGAGATGAAGATCTTGAAAAATATATAGATCATTATGATCCAAAAGAATTTAGTAACACCTATAGGGGAAATTACAAACAGTTCAAAAACTATAAACAGGCCGTTTTCTCTGGGCCAGGAAAACCGGAAATAGGAATCAGTGATATCTCCATACTTGGGGCCTCTGACTATATTACTGTTACCCTGAAGCAGAAATATAAATCAAATACAATCGACGACATAGGTAAGAAAACCCTTCACTTAAAAAGAGACGAATTTTATAATTGGAAAATTGTAGCAGAAGATTTTATGAGACTGACTAAAGAAGAGATTGAAAATCCTATCGTTTTTCGGCCATCTATGAGATTCTTTCTTGAAAATGATGAAACGAGACCTGAACAAAAAAGTAATTAATACATGTCAGAACAAACTAAAAATGTAAATCGCTTGACCTTTATTCTCTATGAGGGTGGCCATCCTCCAAAATATTTTTCAATTGAAAAAAGGATTTTGAGAAGTATTTTTTTTGGTCTACCAACCATTACCATTCTTTGTATAATCTTAGTCATTGGTGGATCCATTTATTTTAAAGAAATCATTTCAATGGCCGAAAAAAAAGAGCCGGTCATTATTGAAAAACTCAAAACAGAAAACCAAGATCTTGCTGCTCAAATAAACGAAGTCACTCTAGAAAATACAGAGTTAAAAAATAAACTCAATTCATCAGAAGTGCCTGATATAAACATTCTTTCCATTTTTAGATCAATTCCAGGGCAAGTTGATAAATCGAAGGTGCCACTTCTGGCCATTCAAGATTTAGAAGTACCATACACTACAGAAAAAGTTACGTTGAGATTTAATCTTGTAAATGTCACCGAAAACAACAGAGTTTTAACTGGTTATATCTATATCATCGCTAGGATTGGAAACAGTATACAAATTTATCCTGAAGACTCATTTCCTCAGGATGATATGCAACTTATTTTTAATAAGGGTGAATCTTTCCTAACTTCACGCTTTAGGCCAGTTGAAGCAAATTTTATAAAAACTCAAGATATAGTTAGAGTAAGTTTTAAAGTTCTTATCTTTTCAAGAACAGGTGACCTCATTCATAAACAAATCATCTCAAAAGATGTTAATTAAATGGTTGTATTATGTCTTATAAAATAGATTTGAAAGAATTAGAATTTTCACATATTGGTCGCGAAACTAAGCTTGAGGGTAACTTTACTTTTAATGGGCCAACCATTGTTTCTGGAACAATTATCGGTACAGTCGAGATGGGAAATTGTCCAGTTTTTATCATTGAAAGAGATGGCCTGATAAAAGGAAAATTAAAATGTCATCATATTGAAATAAGGGGCGAGTTTGAAGGTGAAATTTTTTCAGCAGGAAAGGTCATCATCCACCCTTCAAGTAGAGTAAAGGGCCAAGTATACGCAAAAGATTTAATCATAAGGCCAGGGGCCATTATTGATTTTTCAGGGCATTCAGAAGGTGCGAATCTAATTTGATATGCTCCCGTCTTGAGAAATTCCAACAACCTGGTTTCTCCCATTTTTCTTACCTTTGTATAGTCCTTTATCAGCTCGGGCCACAACACTTTTAAGATCATCTCCTTCTGAAAAAGCACTGACTCCAATGGTTACGCTAACATTTATATTTTTTGATTCATTATTTTCTGTTTTGATATTTAAAACGGCCTTTTCAATTTCCAAACGAAGTCTTTGCGCTACTCGAATACCATTCTCAAGAGTACTATCTTCTAAGATGGCAACTAATTCTTCTCCCCCCCATCTTCCAATATGGTCTCTATCCCGAAAAAAATTGCTTAGAATATCCTCAATTGAATGTAGTACTTGGTCACCAATTTCATGTCCGTATGTATCATTAATATCTTTAAATTTATCAATATCAATAAAAATAACTGAGAACATTTTATTATCCAAGTTAAAAGTCTCAATACTTCTTTCAATGATCATTTCAATATAGCCCCTATTATAAAGCTTAGATAACATGACATCATATTTAGATTTTTCATACCAGTTTTTCTCAACGTCTACCACACGTTGCAAGTTGCGAACAAATCCAGCAACTGAAATCAGCTCACCTGATTCATTTATAATTGGAGTCATTTCAACTTCATAGAGATAACTATGTCCGTTAATTGAGAGATGCAAATCTTGAGACACTGTCCCTTCAGAAATCAAAGCATTAGATTTGAGATTATAGAAGAATTTAACTAAATCATGTGGAAATACATCCCGTATGTTTCTAAAAGATGATTTTAAATCTTTTTGAATTGAAGGAAGTTTGAATATTTTTTCAAATTCAACTGATGAGACTTGAAAATTATCATTGAGATCAAGGGCAAACGGAGCGGCCTTGGCATTTTTTAAAATTGATTTCGCAACCTCCAAATTGAGAACTTTACTTCCATAAATTCTCCCTAACCATCCTGAAATTGCTGAAACTATAATCTCATCATCAAATTCATCCACTAGCACATGTGTAATTAAATGGTCTAAAACTAAAGTAGTAAATTCATAAAGTTCAATATCACTTGAAATGATTTGTAAGTGTGTGATTATTGCTGAGCTTAAATGAGTAAAAACAAGTCCAAATAATGATCCATAAATAGTCCATCTGTCTTTCGTTTTTAGATTTGGTAAAAACTTTAACGTTTTCTTTAATTTTTCCGCAATAAATTTATTTTTTAATTGTTTCTTCGTAAAACTGATCGGTATATAGTGATATATTTTTGTCTCATCAACTCGCTCGTGTCCTAGGGATGTTTGTTGAGAATGAAGAGCCTTAGATGTCTTGTTTTCGAATAATTTATCGCAATCTTTATTGGGAATATTTGCGAAAATATTATCTTGTGCAGATACTGAAAGGAGCACTACAAAAATGAGATGTTTTATACGTCCAAAAATCGAAGCCACAAACTTTCCTCAACATAAGAAAAATTAAACAATTGTGGATTGTACCAGTTACTGCTATGTTTGTTTAAACATCTATCAAAGAATTGTAAATTTTATACCGGTTCAAATGTATGCCATTTAAAATTTTTCATTGAATTTATGGCGGGTATTATTAAATTTAGATTATATTTTTATTTTTGAAATCTCTAGATCTACACCTGATTTTACAATTTTGCGCATATCAGCATTTTTACCCATGACTAATACATTGAAAGTTACTGTTTTGTCTTTTTTTGATTGACCAAGATCAGGCATCTTTTGGCCTTCTGACAAAGCTTGTAAAAAAAGAATGACATTTTCCGGTGATATCTCGTAGTCAATTGACACGAGATTATCTAAAAGTTTTTTATAATATACTCGTTTGACAGGCACGGCCTTCTCATCAATAATTTGTTGCAGATATGTCAAAACCCATTCGATATTAGTCTCGTTTTTATCAACCTCTGTAGAAAGTCTGATAATTGGTTTTCTGATTTGATTTGAAACAAAAAAAGCAGTTTTCTTTGAATAGTCAAAATTGAGAGAATAACCCTCTTTTTCAATATTTTCACTTGTCTTTCCCCAGCGACATTCACTTTCTAATACACTTTTAAGTTCTTCAAAGCTTTTCTTTGAGCCCATAAAGTGTACTTTCTTTTTCACTCTATCGTTAAAATATGAACTATGACTTTCCAAAATATGTCCCTTAATTTTTGAGACCGTCCTGGATAATCCCTCAATAGGAATGCTTAAATAGTTATCATTGTAAACCTGCATGAGTGTTAATCGATCGAATTTTAATTCGTCATCTTTTTCGAGAGTCGTGAGTAAATTTTTGAGTTCAGAAACCTTGACATTAATAATTTTATTTTCAAAAGAAGATCTTTTAAACATATGACACATTTTTTTAATTTTTGGAATCAAATCTAACTTCATTCCTGTGATCGTTAAATCCACAGATTGACGAGAAACAGTTGTTTTGAAGTCTCCACCAAAAAAATCAAGATGATTGTAAAGTTCGTCTTCTTTATAACGCATAGATCCCCAATAATATGATTTAAAAAGAATGGATGTTAAACCATACATTCCTTTATCGGATGAAGCTCCATCTAAAAACTTTACATTAAATTGGGTGTAATCACTTTCAAACTCACTATAACTATATTCTATGTTTGAATCGGCAATAATGTTCATAGTAATTAAGCAAAGACTAAACAAAAATAAGCATTTTAGAATTTTTTTCATTTATTCTTCTTCCATAATGTATATATTAAAGGTTCAGCAGCAGTGAGAAATTGAGAACAAACAGGGCGCAATTCATCCATACTTAGTGAAAACATATTTTCATATGTTTCGATATAATTCTTCACACTTCCTGCAGTTAGTATCGAATAAACTTTTCTTTTCCAATAAGATTCATTTTTTATAGTTTTTAATAACTCAATTCCTAACTGATTCATCCCCCTTAAATAGTGCCTTGAAGTAATACTTTCATCACAGATTTCAAATGCGTTTTTTGCAATGTGATTTTTTAAGGAATTCAATTTACTTTTACTTTGCAAATTTCCAGAAACAAAGAAAATATTATTGCGGCCTAAGGACAATTCTCCTTGTTCTAAATTCAGAAAATATTTTCTCTTTCCATCTACGAAATCTTTATACAAGTACGAAGACTTTCCAGCAAAAAGAACAGTAAACAAATATTTATATTGAATGTATGCTTTAGAATTAATTTTAGATTCAGGTGAAATCATTGTTGCCCAAAAAAGTGAATTTTCGCCTTTTAAATCAAATTGACCTTTACCTGGGTTATAAGTTGTACTTTTAGGTTGAGTTTCCCAAAAAAACTCCTCTACCCTATTTAGATTTTCAATAGCATCTTTAAATTGGCCTAAAACATTATCGCCAACTATGATATGAATATTATCTCTATCTTCCGTCAATTCTTTAATTAATTGAACTTTATCAGATCTATCAATGCTCAGATTTTCTCTAATTTCATTGAATGATTTCCAAAGGAATTGATTTGAATCAAAAACTTCATGTTGAAAATGAATTTTATCCCCCGCAAATTGGGTAAAATGCATTTGTGCAGCTGCTGGATCAAATTCACCATAGGACTTTGTAGAAAGTGAATAGATTTTAAATTCTTTCAAATGGGGGTTATTAAAAAAAACGAAGCGTACTTTTTGGGTATTTTCAAATAGAGCAATTTCTGAAATTAGATATTTCTTTTCCTGATCTAATATTTTTTGCCAATATTCTTTCCCAAAACGACTCTGAAATTTTGTGAAATTTTCCCTTTCATCATTTTCTTTAACTGTTGTTGTTTTGTTTTGTGAAGAAGTTGAACAAGACATCATTTGTCCCACAACCAGCCATAGAAACAAAACATTTTTTATTTTAACCACAACAAATCCTTTTTATCATTGTAGACTAGGCAGAAGTGGGTAATCAACTTATTATAAAAGATAAATATCTAATTTAACGAGGTGAATTGACAACATGAGTAATGAAATATTAATTCTAGGAAGTGGCACAAGTACGGGAATTCCTCAAATAGCGTGTAAATGTCATGTCTGTCTCTCTGCTGATCCCAATGATAAAAGGCTTAGAACAAGTTCCATTCTAAAAACTAAAGGTAAGTTTTTTCAGATTGATACGGGCCCAGATTTTCGACAACAAATGTTAAATAATCAAATTTCAAAAATTGACCATGTGTTCATCACACATGATCATGCTGACCATTTGCATGGAATTGATGATCTTCGACCATTTTGTTTCATGCAGAACCAAACCATACCTGTCACTTGCAATATGGA
Organism: Halobacteriovoraceae bacterium; assembly: GCA_020635115.1. NCBI lineage: Bacteria > Pseudomonadati > Bdellovibrionota > Bacteriovoracia > Bacteriovoracales > Halobacteriovoraceae > Halobacteriovoraceae bacterium. The sequence continues at coordinate 291,057 of JACKAK010000003.1, forward strand.
TAACTTCCAAAATATTAGAGACCGTTTTCCGTATATATTTAAAACAAATGAAGTGTTTAACGAAAAGAAACCTGTTCTAGGTGGTGGAATTCCTCGACTTGAATTAAAACCATTAGAGCTATCCATCTCCAAAGTGATTCAACAAACTTTTTTAGAGGAAGAATTTCATTTATTCAACTTATCTCACGGTCATTCAAAAACAATGGGAATATGTCATGGTAAAATGGCCTATATCGTTGATTGTCATGCAATATCCAATGAAATTGTAGCTTTTTTAAAAAAGAGAAAACTAGATATTTTAATAATCGATTGTCTAAAACACGCTGATCATCAAACGCATTTAAATGCGAAAAGGGCCTTCCGATATATACTTGAAATCTCTCCTAAAAAAGCTGGTCTTATTCATATGGCCCATCAACATTCTCATCAGGAATGGGTAAGTTTTGCAAAAAAAGAACTTGGAGAACATGTTTTTCCAGTATTTGATGGGATGACTTTGGAGTATGGTGAATAGTTCATTGTTTTGACACGATGAATCTTTTTTTTCTTCAGCGAGATAGATTATATTTGAGGGCAGTTCAAATTTAAGAGAGGTTATAATGAAAATTGGTGTCCCAAAGGAAATCAAGAACAACGAAAATAGAGTGGGTCTCGTTCCAGGTGGAGTTAAACAATTAGTTCATGATGGACATGAAGTTTTTATTGAAAAAGGGGCAGGTCTAGGAATTAATATTAGTGATGATGATTTCAAAAACGCCGGAGCTAAGATCTTAGAGACAGCTAGCGATATTTTTAAAACAGCGGAAATGATTATTAAAGTAAAAGAGCCTCAGCCAATTGAGATCTCTATGCTTAGGCCACATCACATACTTTATACGTATTTACATCTGGCCGCCGATAAAGAACTTACTGTTGGTTTATTAAACTCTGGTGCAACTTGCATTGCCTATGAGACGATTCAATTAAAGGATAACTCATTACCACTTTTGCTTCCAATGTCTGAAGTTGCTGGCAGAATGGCCACTCAAGTTGGTGCATCCCATTTACAATTAGACAAAGGTGGAAAAGGCCTCTTACTCGGTGGAGTTCCAGGAGTAAGAAGAGGAAATGTTACAGTAATTGGTTGCGGGGTTGCTGGAACAAACGCAATTAAGATGGCCATGGGCCTAGGCGCCTCAGTAACGGCCATAGATTTAAGTGTAAAAAGGCTTGCTGAACTTGATGATATTTTTGATTCAAGAATTACAACTCTATACTCAAATCCAGAGAATATCGAACAAAGTGTGATTAATTCTGACCTTGTTATTGGGGCCGTTCTTGTTCCTGGAGCAAAAGCACCAAAACTTGTTACAAGGCAGATGATTTCGAAAATGGAAAACGGCTCAGTTGTAGTAGATATTGCTGTTGATCAGGGTGGATGTATTGAGACTTGTAGACCAACAACCCATGAAGCTCCTACATTTTTGGTTGATGGAGTAACGCACTATTGTGTTGCTAATATGCCCGGAGCTGTTGCTCAAACTTCAACATATGCATTAACTAATGTCACATTAAAATATGCTCGCATGATTGCTCAGATGGGTGTCGAAGAAGCGGCCCAATCTGATGAGGCCTTCAAAAAAGGGATTAATATTTTTAAGGGGAAGCTGGTCTATAAGCAAATAGCTGATGATTTAGACTTACCTTATTCTACGTTTTAAAAATAAAAAATCTTACAGTCTTCTTAAGATTTGTTATGGACTGAGTCTAATTAAACATGGAAGTTTAACCTTTAAGGTGCCTTGTAGAAATATGGTGTTCTCCATTTTTGAGACATATTTCCAAGGCCATCTACCTCATTAGGCAAATAGGATGTTTCATTTTCGGTATTAATCATTTGTACCAATACTTCAATTTGTGAGTCCTTGTGCAAGTAACTCAAGAAAATCACATCTCTTTCAATTGGACTTTGGGTAGGGATGGCCTCTCCACATTTTCTACAACCCTGTTTAAAGTCTTTTTGAATAAGGGTTAAATCAAAGGTTTTAAATGGTCGTGCTGGACTAGTACCACCGCCCGTATAAGCATTATCCTTTATATTGTTTAAAAATGGCGTCAGGTGTTTTATTCGATCAAGTTCACTAGGATCTTCAGGAACTTTAATCATATAAAGATTATTCCCATTTGTAAGAGTGATGAGGGCCTCTCCTTCAATGGTTCCAGCGTTAATTCTCATTGTTCCAGGATTATTGAATTCCAAAATTGGATTTATTGATCCTTCTGGTAGTGGATCGTGTGATCGAATATTGGCCTCAATATTACTTGGATCTTCAAATACCACCAGCGAGATTTTATTTGTTGGAGTGGAAACTTTTTCTGCTAATACAAAAACCTTTGCATTATCCCCTGTTCCAACTGCTATATCGATCTTTCGATGAACAGATGAACTTGTTAATATGTCGTTATTATTCTGTAAACATGCTCCAGTGTCATCTATTTTATAAATATTCACGGAAGTACCATTTACATCATTTGTAACAACGTAATGATCAGAAAGATCTGCAGTACTAGCAATAGTTGAGGCCTCGATGGTGCCACAAGTTCCTGTTAAAGGTGCAATTTCTCCGTTATTCTCCCGCCCATTAGATGTAACTGCTGCACTTCCCTTCATGAGTTTAATATTATTTGAAGCATCAGAATTAATATAAGGAACACTCCAAATACCTGGACTTAATATTGCTATATCTCCTGCCCGATTCGCAATTCCATTGCTTACAGTGATTTCAGTTTGTCCGGAATTTATATCTATTGCTCTAACCATTAACCTGTTAATTTCACTACCGACAATAAACTCTTTGTCTTTGTAGATATAGGAGAGCAAGATAACATTGCTGTTTCCGGTCATTGATAAATCAGAAATAGGTTCACTTTGATTATCATTTTTTGCGAGAAAATAATTACCAATTTTTTGAGGTTTCACATGAGCTTTTTCCCCAAACTGAGTTTTAAAAAGCTTAATTGCATATTCATTTGTTCCATCTACTCTATAAACATAAGCGGTAAAGACAGTATTTGAATTTTTATCAAACCACGTTGCAACCTGTCCCATTCCTCTTTGGTTGATATCATTTTCTGCATCACTAATACTTGTAAAACCTAGAGATAAATTACTGTCATTTACGACATATTCGTTTGGCATAACTTCAACATAATAGGAACTGTTAGAAACATTCGCATTTTGTGAGCCCCCTTCCGTAATATCATCACCACCTGTGAAATAGTAGACATATTTCGAAAGAGTTGAATCAGAATGTGTTGAGGAGGCCAAAGGATCCCATGATGCTGGATTTTTATTTCCAACTCCTGAATCACCTACGACAAGCCTAAAGCACATTTTAGCTTTGTAAGCTGGATCATTTTTTACAAGTAAAGTTTTGTGAGGAATAAACGTTAAATCCTTCATTGTGAAAAGTGCATAAACACTTGACCAAACATAACCTGATTCTCCTGAACTATTATGACATTTTAAATTGTCATAGTATGAGTAAAACCAGTTATATTTTATAATACGATCTGCCAATTCGACTGAATTATCAGTAAACTCTCCAGGGTAAATCTCAATTGGAAAACCAACAGGAACAATTTGTCTATTTGCAAAAGATGGTTTGTCGGCCCCACTATTATTTTGAACTGGAGGGACATTTTTGTCACAAACCCCTTTAATAACAATATCCATTGTAGAATTTAAGGGAGTTTGTGTAGTAGGAGAATCAGTAACAGAAATTCTGAAAGTTATATCTTTTCTAAAATCGACAAAACCATTTCCTTCATCACTACCAGGTGTTCCCATAACCATTTTTTCAAGTATTTCAACAGGTACGACGGTAATCGTCGTGAGATCTTTGTTTCCTGCCTGATTATAGGTAGCTTTAAAACGATCTGCATCGTTTCTAGCAAAACCAATCCCATCTCCGTTGTCCCATGAAATATCAATATTGTATGCATCTCGATCGGGTTCATTCACGGCAATCTCAAATGTTAATACATCTCCCTCTCGAACATAGGTAGAATTAGAAGTACAATTTCCTGTGCCTAACACAGAAGGATCAATCACAACTCCGGCCTTTTTAATCTGTGTAACTGTAACAGGAGATGTTAGGTTGGCCGACGAAAAACTACCAATAGAAGGCGCTAGTTGAGACTCTGATAAATTTATATCCCAATATAGCTGGTTTGAGGGTAGACCAGAACCTCCTGAGCCATTAACTGGATCATCTCTCATTACGGCCACTAGCCTATATTTTTTTGGTGTTGATAAATCTTGAGGTCCACCTCCAACACTATAAGAAAGTATCGTTAAACTACAGCTCATTTGATCAGAAAGGTTAACTGTACATCCATTAAAAATATATTCTGGATCAGTGGATTGATCTGCACTAGTATAAATGCCATCACTATTTCTATCTACAAGTAATTCGAAACTAGCGTAATTTGTAGTTTGACCATTACTTACCAAATTTTGTGAAGGAGTATCGTTGTCAAAAAAATGAACTGCAATTGGAGAAGGGGTCCCCTCAATCATCTCAATAGTTGCCGATCCTACGCGACTTATTATTGGGGCCGTGTTTTTTGCTCTTACAATAATATCCCACTCGTATTCTTTAAGCTTGAGGCCTGAGTAGACATCTATCAGTTCAGCTTTGATTTTACTTGTAGTGGAAGTCGTTATACTGTCTGAAATATTTATATTGTATCCAGCATAAATATCTGTAAGACTGATACTATACGGAGCAGATCCTGAAACTTCCAAAAAGTTCTTACGTCCAATGACTGATCCGCCTTGTGAATATATCACCTCTACACCACTTATTCCATCTATACCATTTCTATTTGAAATCTGAACTGCTGGCCTATGACTCCAACAATTTTCATTATTGTTAAGTCCACAATTATTTGCAGTTGGAACCTTCTCATCAATCACCAAAATTTGCTGAGAAGTAAGTGGAGATACTGTAGAGACAGGATCATAATTTCTAGGGTAATCAACAATTAAAGTCCATTCATAGGTATAGAAAAGGTTAACACCCTCAAGATCATAAAGAAGAACTTGTATTTTATGATTTCCAATACCCACTACAGATGGAGTAGTAACATAAGGAAAATATACATTATTAGTTGGGGCACCTTGAATAATATTATCAAGCTTCCAAACTACTCTAAATCCAACGTCACTCTGATCGAGTACTGATATTTGATATATAATTGAATTCGCGTCGGTTACATCCCTTCGAATGATACTATCTGTTGGTAATGCTGTCGAAATAAATGGAAAATGATTTGAACTGTTTTGCACTAAAGCAACACAGACTCCTAAAGCAGGATCTTCTTTATAACCTTCTGAACATTTTTCTACATCTTGAAGTGTCCCATCATTTTTAAGACAACCCGTAAATAATGATAAAAATAACACTAACCAAACAGTTCTCACCCTAATCCTCACTTCCCCTGTTTACCCTAAACGACTTATCGGTCACATGTCCGACATATTAAGTCTTTTATTATTATACCAGGCCTATATATCAAAAAATAAAAAGATAACACTATGCTGATGAAAACTATGTGATTTCAAGGACCTATATTTTACGCCGTGTCTTGCAGGTTTTTGCCCACAAGAGTAGAATGCCAACAATATTTGCTACCTGAGCGTTTTAAGGGCTTTATGAATTACTCCGTTTTACTCATGGGAATCCTGCCACTTCTATTTTTTGTCATCGTAGACTCGTTTTTAGGTCTAAAAGCAGGACTTTTTGTTGCTATTGCTTTTGCTGTGGCCGAGGCCATTTACACGTATATTGTGTTTGGAGAAATAGATAGTGTAACCATATTTACTCTTCTAACAGTCTTCATTTTTGCCTGGATTTCATTCAAAAAGAAATCTCCGATTTTTATAAAAATGCAACCAGTCATTATGAGTTTTATATTAGCGACAGTTTTAATAACTTCATTCCTAATGGGAAAACCCTTACTTTATGAACTTATGATGAAATATAAAGACCAAATCATCAAAGCAATGCCACTTTTTGAAAATAATTTTGGAAATCCCATGTACATTGTCCAGCTAAAAATTTCTACCTGTACCTTGGGAGTATTTTTATATCTTCATGCAATAGTTACTGCAATTGCTGCTTTTAAAATGAGTAACTGGTGGTGGATTGCTATTAGAGGGATTGGTTTTTATGTCTTTTTATTTCTTTCAACTATTGCAAGTGCACTAGTCATCAAAATGGGTGGCCAAGAATTGATCATGAAATTTATCTAGAGATAAAACTCTCTCGATTGACAGTTCAAATTCGCTCCCATAGCTACAATTCTGACCAGCTTCATTGCATGTATTAAATTTACGACAAATCCCTTCTCCTGGATAATATTTGAGTGGCCCAAAATCGTTTTTCCCTCTCCAAATTAGTCCAATAATCTCATCATCTTCATTAAAAACTGGTGAGCCTGAAGCTCCTATGGAAACATTCATGTAAACACCATAAGCACGACTGCCCTCTTCAATTAATTCCCTTTCAACTTTGACTTTCCCTGTAGACATTTTTGCCAACCCAAATGAATGACCAATTGAATAAACTTTATCAGTTAATATGTGAGAAGTTCTTAAAAATTTTTTGTAGTTTTTGCCTATCATTGGAGTTACTTCAAGAAGTACTATATGCCCAAATCTTTTAATAATTTTGTTGCAAGTAAATACATTTTCCTTGAGAAATAAATATTTTGAAAAATATTCTTCTCCATAAGAAATATAATCAAATATCCAGAAGTGGGATGGGTTTTGTGGATCACAGACTGAAGCTAATTTTTTTTCTAAACAATGGGAGACGGTAATTAACTTATTATGATCTACAAGTACACCACTGCAATCTGACAGACTAGTGTAATTTAAGTACGGAAAAATACTCGTTTCACTTTCACAAACCTGGAAACGATCTTTTAGAGAAGGTAGATATTTTTTAGATGTGAAGTATTGTTCATTTTCAACTAGTTTAGATCTAGAAATAAGGGATGCCACAGCAAGTTCTTTAGAGTGAATTTCTGTGAATGGGATTATTTTAGAATCATTCTCTCCGTAAAAAGCGAGCAGCGCATGAGAAAAAATGAAACATGTAATCAAGGCCTGAAGTTTCATGGATTTGAAACTCTCTTTAACCGTGCAATTATGTCAATTAATTTTCAAAATAATAATTCTTTTCTGGCCTGGTTTGTAAAACTTTCTCGTGCTATAATGTTTCTGTGACGGGAAATAATGTTTTAGATAAAATTATATTGATACTTGCTCTGCTGGCCACAGTGGCCGCTGCGGGTGTTCATGTCTACACAAATATGATCTTCTCAAGGCCATCGCCTATCGAAGAAATAGAAAGAAGAAAATTTGAAAAAGAACTTGCTACCCATGAAATCATTCAAGGTTTAGCAATTGAAGACATGATTATAAATTTGCGTGGTGAAACGAAGAGACTAAGGTTTTTAAATTTAACTGTAAATATTGTACCATTTGAAAAAAATGATGTTGAGTTGTTTGGAGATAACACCAACCGACCTTATATACAAGATATGATCATAAGACTGGCCGGAGATATGTCTCCAGAAGATCTCAACTCGATTTCAGGAAAGCTTATATTTGAAGATAAAATCAAAACTGCAATTGATGACTATTTCAAACGCCCAGCAGTCAAAGAGATTTTCTTTACAAAATTTGTGGTACAATAAGAAAAATTATTCCTCATCCCGTCTATCTTTATACACGTTGCGAGAGTCGTCTGGCATGCTTTCAATATACTTTTGTAATTCTGCCTGAGAAAGAGTCCCCTCAGAAAGTAAGCGATCTCTAAGTCTAACATCAAGTATTTTCTCTTCCAGTGCTTGTGAAAGTTTCATGGGCCATCCTCTTTATTGAATTAAAACTGAGCATTTTTAGCACTAGTGGCCAAAAAAGGCAATTTTTTTTACCAAGATTGGCCGTAAGGCCACTGACTTTAGACATGGGGAGTATTTCAACTTATTGCCAGTATTTGGGATCGGATTTGTCAGGTCTATTTTTGTCTTCCCCACCGTCTAATAGTGTCAAATGATTAGGTTTTGTTCTAGTTTTTTTCTTAAAAGTATTTTTTGCCTCTAATATTTTTGCCTTGAGTGAGGCCTGGGCCGCAAAATAAAGAAAAAGAAAGGCACTACCCATTGCCGCTAATTGTCCAAAAGATTGCGCAGCAGCGGAACTAAAAAACCCCATATAGAGCTGTATACCAATAATGATCATACAGAAATACTTGGCCTTAACTGGTATAACGAGCATAAAGCTAAATATTTGGTTAGGATATAAAATGGCGTACGCTAATAGAAGGCCATTAGTTATACCTGCTGTTCCCATTATGGCAGAGGTTTTCAGAACTGGACTACCAAATAACAAAGAGATTACCAAATAGATAGCACCTTGCCCTAAAGCTGTAGTCATAAGAAATTTTATATACCTCTTTGGGCCCCACAGAGACTCCAGTTGGCAACCAATTAACCAGATGAGCAAACAATTAAAAATAACTTCCAGAAGGCCATTACTTACGAAAGGAAATGTAAAAAGTTGAAAGATTAAACCATGGGATACTCCATCTGCGGAGAGTGCTAAAAGTTTAACGAGACCTAGGCCTGCAGTATTAAACAAAGCACTAAGTAGAAATACTCCCACAATGGTAATGATGATAAATTTATTTGTCTTAGTTAAGCTTGGCAAATAAAGCTGTTGCATAATTTTTCCTTAGTCCAATATCGTTACCATTTTAGTTGAGATGAACAGACTCTTCAAGACTAACTAATTGGGTAATGATTGTGCATTTGTACAGTCTGGATTACTCACATCAAAAATCTCAGGATCAGGCGCCACAGGAGGTACGCATAGTCCATTAATACAATC